>NZ_JBTOQC010000003.1:0-229690 GCF_055284095.1 Pseudomonas sp. HP_08
GGCGCAAGGCCGAGTGGAGGCGACACGGAGTCGGGGAGCGAGGCATGGATGCCGAGCCAGCGCCGCTGGGCCAGGGACGGCCCATCGGCGCGGCCCGATGGAGTGGCGCCGCAAGGAGGGAACCCGAAGGGCCCAGCCAGGAGCAATGGTTTTGGTTACTTTGGCCGCGGACGCAGTGGAACCAAAGTAACCCGGCCCGAAGAGGGTCGGAACCTCTCTGACAGACCACAAAAGCAACCCCACACAACCCGATCCTGCGTGCCAGACCCAGGCACGCTCACCGGGCCTCGAACAACGGCGGCTCGAAGGCGGTGACCGGTGGCAGCTCGCCGTGCCATTTGACCACCTCCACCGACGCAGTCTGCGCCGAGCAGCCTTGCGACAGGCTGGAGGCGCCGATGTCGGCGGTGATCACATTGGGGTTGCCGTGCTTTTCCAGGCTGCCCTGCTGGCCATGCACCAACGGGTCGTACCAGGCGCCAGTGGCGATCTGCACGACACCCGCACGGATGCTGTCCGACACAATCACCCCGGCCAGAAACGCCCCGCGCTCGTTGAACACCTTGACCACATCACCGTCGCTGATACCGCGGGCCTGGGCGTCCAGTGGATTAAGGGTCAGCGGCTCGCGGCCCTGAATTTTCGAGGCGCGGCTGTAGGCGCCATGGTCGTACTGGCTGTGCAGGCGGGTGCGCGGCTGGTTGGAGAGCAAGTGCAGCGCATGGGTCGGCGCCGGCTTGTCGAGCCACACCGGATGCCCCGGACAGTCGGCATAGGCAAAGCCTGCAATGCGCTCGGAGAAAATCTCGATACGCCCCGACGGCGTGGTCAGCGGATGCGCCTCGGGGTCTTCGCGAAACTCTTTGAGCAACACGGTATCGCTGACCGGCCGCTGCACTTCGAATACACCATCGCGCCAGAACTGCTCGTAGTCGGGCAGCTGGATGTCGAACTCGCCCGCCCTGCCCCGAGATTCTTCGTAGATGTTGCGCAGCCAGGCATCGCTGTCGCGGCCTTCGGTAAAGGCCTGCTCCACACCCAGGCGCTGCGCCAGCGCGGCGAGAATCGCGTAGTCGTCGCGCGACTCGCCGACCGGGTCGATGACCTGTTGCATGGCAATCATGAAACGGTCGGACGCCGCGCTGCCGATGTCGTTGCGCTCCAGCGCCGTGGTCGCCGGCAAGACGATGTCGGCGTACTTGGCCTGGGCGGTCCAGTATTGCTCATGCACCACAATGGTCTGCGGCTTCTGCCAGGCCTCAAGCAGGCGGTTGAGGTCCTGATGGTGGTGAAAGATATTGCCGCCGGCCCAGTACACCAGGCGAATGTCCGGGTAATGACGCTGCTGGCCGTTGTAGTCGAAGGGCGCGCCGGGGTTGAGCAGCATGTCGGTGACCCGCGCCACCGGAATGAAATCCTTGACCGGGTTACTGCCTTGGGAAAAGCGCGGCCCGGAAAACGCCTTGCGCCCGCTGCCGGTGTTGTTCATGCAGCCATAGCCCAGGCCGAAGCCGCCACCGGGCAGGCCGATCTGGCCGAGCAAGGCGGCCAGGGTCACGGTCATCCAGAACGGCTGCTCGCCATGCACCGAACGCTGCAACGAATAGGCGATGTTGATCATGGTGCGCTTGCGGCCCATGCGCCGCGCCAGTTCGGTGATCTGTGCGGCCGGAATATCCGTCAGTGCCGCCGCCCATTGCGGGGTCTTGGGCTGGCCGTCGAGTTCGCCCAGCAAGTACTGACGAAAGCGCTCGAAGCCGACCGTGCAGCGCGCCAGAAAGGTTTCGTCGTGCAGGTTTTCGCTGACCAGCACCCAGGCCAGCGCCAGCATCAACGCGGTATCGCTGCCGGGGCGGATGGGCAGCCATTCGTTGTGCGCAGGCCCGGTGAGATCGTCGCGCAACGGGCTGACATTGACGAACTCGACACCGGCGGCCGACAGGTTGTGCAGCGCCTCGCTGAGCAAGTGATCGCTGGCGCCACCGGGGCTGGTCTGGGCGTTCTTGTGCGGCAGCCCGCCGAACGCGATAAACAGCTCGCAGTGCTCGGCCAGGTTGCTCCACGAGGTGTGCCGCGCCAGCAGCCAGTCCATGTTGCCGACGATGTGCGGCATCAATACCCGCCCCGCACCGAGGCTGTAACTGTCGGTGCTGAACACATAGCCGCCAATGCAATTGAGGAAGCGGTGCAGCTGGCTCTGCGCATGGTGGAAACGCCCGGCGCTGCCCCAGCCGTAACTGCCGCCGAAAATCGCCTGGTTGCCATGATCGCGGCGCACCCGTTGCAGCTCGCCCGTCACCAGGTCCAGCGCCTGTTTCCAGCTCACTTCGACGAACGGCTCCTGGCCGCGCCGCTCCGGGCGGCCCTCGCCATTCAGAAAGCTGCGGCGTACGGCCGGGCGCAGGATGCGGCTGGGTGAGGTGATGGCGTCGGCAATCGAGTCGCCGATCGGCGACGGGTCCTTGTCCCACTCCACCGGCAGCATGCCCTGTAACTTGCCATCGACCACCTGCGGTCGATAGGCGCCCCAATGCAGTGAGGTAAAGCTCATGAGTTCATGTCTCCCGAGGGATCTGGCGCGGTAGCGAATGCCAGCGACCGTAGCACGCAGGCAAAAATCAGCAAAAGTGATTTTCAGTCTAGCCTTATATGCAAATCGGTCATTAAAAGCATTGGACACAGGCTTACAAGCTATAGCGCAGTCCAGACGTCATAGTCGGCTTTTCGATGCGGGGCTGATCTGGCATGCGTGGTTTTCTTCTATTTTCCGGCCTGGCCTTGAGCACTGTGGCGCACAACGCTGTCGCCGCCGAAGCCTCGGTGCTGATGCGCAATTACTTTCTACACAACGATGACCGCAACGACCGGGTGCGTGAGCAAGGTTATAAACAGGAATGGGCGCAGGGCTTTATTGGCCGCTTCGATTCGGGCTACACGCCAGGCTGGTTCGGGGCCGGCGCCGAGGCGCACGGTTTTGTCGGCCTGCGCCTGGACAGCGGCCGAGGCACGGCCGGCACCGGGTTGCTGCCACTGGACAGCAACGGCCGCGCCGAACCCGAATACTCATCGGCGGGCGCGGCCCTGAAACTGCGGCTGGGCGAGACGCAGTTGAAAGTCGGCGAAATGGAAGTCGAGACCCCGGTGTTCGACACCGCCGATAAACGCCTGCAACCCGAATACGCCAGCGGCTGGCTGCTCGACAGCCTTGAAGTGCCCGGCGTGCGTCTGGTGGCCGGGCATTTCACTGCGTTCAAGAACCAGGACCAGTCCAGCGCTCATGATGATTTCGAAGGTTATGGGGTCAGCACCGCCGGCCACAGCGTCAGCCTGGCCGGCGTCGAAAGCCGCCGTGATGTGCCCGTCAACGGCTCGCTGTACATCGGCGAACTGAGCGACACCTGGCGCCAGTACTACGCCAACCTGCACGGCACGCACTCGCTGGGCAGCGACACCCGATTGTTGTGGGACGCCAACCTGTATCGCACCCTGGGCACCGGCCATGAGAACAGCAGCTTCAGCGGCGGCGCGATTGCGACCACGGCATCCAGCCTGATGCTCAAGCTGCGCCATCAATTGCAGACCTTCGGCCTGGGTTATCAGAAAGTGCATGGCGAGACGCCGTTCGATTTTGTCGGCGGCGATTCGATCTATCTGGCCAACTCGATCAAGTACAACGACTTCAACGGCGCCGGCGAGCAGTCCTGGCAAGTGCGCTACGACCGTGACCTGGCCCCGCTGTGGCCGGGTTTGAGCATGATGGGCCGCTATGTGCGCGGCAGCGGCATCCAGACCCGAAATGGCGAAGGCAGGCACTGGGAACGCGACCTGACCCTGGCCTATACCGCCCCGTCCGGGCCCGCCAAAGACCTGTCGCTGGAACTGTCGTACGTGACCCATCGCGGCAATGCTGCCCAAGGCAATAACGACCTGGACCGGGTGTACATCATCGTGCAGTACCCATGGGACATCACCGGGCGGTAGCCGTGTTTTTACAACCCCGCTTCGATGCTGCCTTCGAGCCGTTCGCGCAGGAATTCGATAAAGGCCTGCACAGGCCGCGAGGTCTGCCGATGCTGCGGGTACACCGCCGACAGGGTCAGCGGCGCCGGGCGCAGGTCGTCGAGCACGCGCACCAGGCTGCCGGCACGCAGCGCGGCACCGACGATAAAGGTTGGCAGGTAGGTGATGCCCAGCGCCGCAATTGCCGCGTCGCGCAGCAGGTCGCCGTTGTTGACGCGCATGCGCCCGGTGACGTTGAGGGTGGTCGGTTTGCCCGGCCCTTCAAAGCGCCATTGCACCTGGCGGCTGTGGCCGTAGGGCAGGCAGTCGTGGTCGAGCAAATCTTCCGGGCAGCCCGGATGGCCGCGCTCGGCCAGGTACACGGGGCTGGCGCAGTACACCCGTTCGATGGTCGCGATGCGCCGCGCCACCAGGGAGGAGTCTTCCAGCGTGCCGATGCGCAACACCAGGTCGTAGCCTTCGCTGATCAGGTCCACCGGGCGGTCGCTGAGGTCGATTTCCATCGACACCTCGCGATGGCGCTGCAAGAACAACGGCACCAGACACCCCAGGTGCGCGATGGCAAACGACAGCGGCGCACTGACGCGGATGGTGCCGCGCGGCTCGCTGTTCTGCCCGGCAATGCCCTGCTCGACCTGCTCCACTTCACTGAGCAGGCGCAACGACGATTCGTAATAACTCTGGCCCAGCGGCGTGACATCCAGGCGCCGCGTCGAGCGGTTGAGCAGGCGCACGCCCAGGCGCTCTTCGAGCTGCATCAGGCGCCGGCTGACGAACTGCTTCGACAGGCCAAGCTTCTCGGAAGCGGCGGTAAAGCTGCCCGACTCCATGACCTGGCAAAAGATACGCATGTCTTCAAACGGGTTCATTGTCTCGTCCAGATTGACAGTTAAACGCTTTATAACCGCTTTTTCTCATTTCAGCATCAAATTAATCTGTGTCCACGGTGCAGCTGAGGCCACAGGCCAGCAGCCCTACCGACTTTTTATTACCCCATTAATGCGTAAGGAAATGACCATGAACCTGATCCAGAAGACCCTCGCCGCCAGCCTCCTCGCCCTGTCCGTCAACAGCGCTTTCGCCGCCGGCAGCCCAGGCGTCGAACAAGACACCCAGGCGTTTCTCGAAGCACTGGCCGCAGGCGGCGGCAAGCCGCTGGAACAACTGAGCCCCAAGGACGCCCGCGCGGTGCTGACAGGTGCCCAGGCGTCGGTGAAGGTCGACCTGTCAGGCATCGAGGTCAGCCAGCGCACCATCAAGGCCGACGGCCAGGACATCAAGCTGCAAATCGTGCGCCCGGCCAAGGTCAAGGGTGACCTGCCGGTGTTCATGTTCTTCCACGGCGGCGGCTGGGTGCTGGGCGACTTTGCCACTCACCAGCGACTGATCCGCGACCTGGTGGTCGGCTCCGGTGCCGTGGCGGTGTATGTCGATTACACCCCGTCGCCGGAAGCGCAGTACCCGACCGCGATCAACCAGGCCTACGCCGCGACCCGTTGGGTGGCCGAGAACGGCAAGCAGATCGGCGTCGACGGCAAGCGCCTGGCGGTGGCCGGCAACAGCGTCGGCGGCAACATGGCGGCGGTGGTAGCGCTGATGGCCAAAGAACAGAAAACCCCGGCCCTGCGCTTCCAGTTGCTGCTGTGGCCGGTGACCGACGCGACGTTCGATGACGCCTCGTACGGCCAGTTTGCCGAAGGCCATTTCCTGACCCGCAACATGATGAAGTGGTTCTGGGACAACTACACCACCAACCCGGCCGAGCGCGCGCAGGTGCATGCCTCGCCGTTGCAGGCCACCGCCGAGCAACTGCGCGGCCTGCCGCCGGCGCTGGTGCAGACCGCCGAGTTCGATGTGCTGCGCGACGAAGGCGAAGCCTATGCCCGCAAGCTCGATGCCGCCGGCGTGCCCGTCACCAGCGTGCGCTACAACGGCATGATCCACGACTACGGCCTGCTCAACCCGCTCAGCCATGTGCCGCAAGTACGCACCGCGCTGCGCCAGGCGGCCGAAGAACTCAAGACCCACCTCAACTGATAGCAACAGCCCAGGCCAGCCGGTGACTTCGCCGCCTGGCCTTTGTCGATACGGCCCGTTCATGGAGAACCCCATCATGTCCCTGTTGCTCAATCACCCGCTGCTGTGGAGCGCCGTGCTCCTGTTCGTCGACGTCGCGTGCTGGTACCTGATCCCGCTGCACTTACGCGTGGCGCGGGTCGCCCTGCGCCTGGCGCTGTTCATGGCCTACAGCAGCCTGTTGATCAACTCGGGCATCAGCCCGCTGCTGGCACCGGCCTGGGGCGATGACAGCGTGATGCAACTGGGTGCCACGGCACTGGCGATCATCTGGTGGCTGTATGCGGCGCGGGTCATGACCGTGTTGATCGGCCTGGCGCTGATGCGCCGCATCGGCCAGAGCGGGCGCTTGCTGCAAGACGTGTTTGGCGCGCTGATCTTTCTGATCTGCGCCGTAGCGGCCGCCGGCTATGTGCTGGAATTACCGGTCAAGGGCCTGCTGGCAACTTCGGGCGCGGTGGCGATCATCGTCGGTCTGGCGTTGCAGAGCACGCTGAGCGATGTCTTCAGCGGCATCGTGCTCAACACCACCAAGCCGTATCAGGTCGATGACTGGGTCAGCATCGACGGCGTCGAAGGCAAGGTCATGGACATCGACTGGCGCGCCACGCATTTGCAGACCAGCGCCGGCACCACCGCCGTGGTGCCCAACTCGGTGGCGGCCAAGGCCAAGATCGTCAACCTCAGCCGGCCCAGCAATATGCACGGCGTGTCGATCAGTATTCAGGTGCCCAAGCACATTCGCCCGCGTCGGGTGCTCGATGCCCTGAACCGTGCCCTGCAAGGCAGCGACAGCCTGCTGCTGACCCCGGCGCCCAAGGTGGTGCTCAAGGAGTCCGGCGAAAGCATGGCCGAATACGTGGCCAGCGGCTTCATCGCCGAACTGTCGCGCAAGGGTGAAGTGCGCAATCAACTCTTCGATTTGGCACACCGACACCTGGAAGCCGCCGGCATCATTCGCCAGAGCGAAGGCAACGCCGCACCGATTTCCCGGGCCCGTGCCCTGCTCGACGAGGTGAAAGTGTTCCGCTCGCTGAGCGAGGAAGAGCGCGACCGCCTGGCCGAGTCGATGACCGCCGAACAGTTTGTCGCAGGACAGGTGGTACTGGACCTCAACGAGGTGTCCGAGTCGCTGTTCGTGATCGGCACAGGCGTGGTCAGCGCTGCGGTGCAAGACGGTGAGCAGCGCATCGAAGCCGGGCGCATGGGCCCCACCGAGATCATGGGCGAACAAGGCATTCTCGCCGACACGCCGTCCGAAGCCTGCTTCACGGCGATGACCTCCAGCATCATTTACCGCATCGACAAAGAGGTCGCCCGCGCCTCGCTGGAGCAGTGCAAACAGGTCACTCGTGCCTTCAACAAACTCCAGGCCGTGCGCCAGAACAACAGCCACGGCGTGCTGCTGGCACGACCGGCACCGGTCAGGAAAGGCGGCTTTCTGGGTTGGTTGCAACGCCGTAGCTGAATCAGCGACCGCTCTATCTCAGGCATTGCACAGCCGGTGCAGCAAGCACAACGCCATCACCGGCCCTTAACAAAATTAACAACGATTAACTCGTCAGTCCTGCTTGCTAGCCCAAGAATGGCCTTCTCAGTGCAGACCTTTGCCGATGGAGCGTGCAAGCCCTGTTCAAGGCTGGATTAGCCTTCCCGAGATTAAAGGACATTCGCCATGATTCAAAATTCCCGCCCGTTGCCGCATCACCCTTGCCAGACCTGTGAACGCATACACAGCCGCGAACATTCAGCGCCGGCCTCCAGCGGTGGTCTGACACCCTGGCGTGAGAAGCGGGCCAAGCAATTGATTCTGGACAATCTCGGCGAGAACATTGAGGTCACCGAACTGGCCCGCGCCTGCGCCTTGTCGCGCAGCTATTTTTCCAGGGCGTTCAAATGCAGCACCGGCCTGTCGCCGCAAGAATGGATTCGTGAACAACGCATCCTGCGCGCCAAGTGCCTGATCGCCCACACCGGTATGACCCTGACCCAGATCAGCCAGGAATGCGGCTTTTGCGACCAGTCGCACTTTTCCCACATTTTCTCGCGCAGCGAAGGCATTACGCCCTTGACCTGGCGCGGCCATGCGCTCAAAAAGCATCAGGGTCTCGACATGCACGTTGCCATTTGACCCCCGTTATCTCTTTTCCAGGACAGGAATCCGGCGTTGACGCCCATCCCCGAACAGGCCCTGCAATTCGGCCCTTACCGCATCTACCCCGAACAGCGCCTGGTGCTGGATGCCGACCAGCCGCTGCGCCTGGGCAGCCGCGCCCTGGATATTCTGCTGGTGCTGCTTGAACAACCCGGTGAAGTGATCAGCCGCCAGACGTTGATGAGCCGGGTCTGGCCGACCAGCGTGGTCGAAGACAGCAACCTGCGGGTACACATGGCCGCCTTGCGCAAGGCGCTCGGCGATGGCCAGACCGGCCAGCGCTACATCGTCACCGTGGCGCAGCGCGGCTACAGCCTGGTGGCGCCGGTGACGCGCGTGCAACAGGAGGCGCCGCCACACACACAAGCGACGCCACTGCGCGCCGACCACAACCTGCCACTGCGCCGGGCGCGGATGATCGGCCGCCAGCCACTGGTCGACGCCCTGGTGCAAACCCTGCACAGCCAGCGCCTGATCACCCTGACCGGCCCCGGCGGTATCGGCAAGACTTCGGTGGCGCTGCGCGTGGCCGAGCAATTGATCGGCCACTACCGCGACGGTATCCGCCTGCTGGAACTGGCGCCGCTCAGCGACCCGTTGCTGGTGCCCGCGCACCTGGCCGCGCTGTTTGACCTGGCGCCGGACGACGGCGACCCGCTCGGCCAGTTGTGCACCTGGCTGCGCGACAAACACCTGCTGCTGGTGATCGACAATTGCGAGCACCTGATCGATGCCACGGCGCTGATCTGCGAACGCCTACTGCGCAGCGCTGCCCAGGTCTGCATCCTGACCACCAGCCGTGAGCGCCTGCGCGCCGAAGGCGAATTCATCCAGCGCCTCGAAGCCCTCGACTGCCCGCCGCGCGAGCTGGACGTCGAACTGCACGCTGCGGATTTTCCGGCGCTGCAACTGTTCATCGAGCGCGCCATGAGCAGCCAGGAACAGTTCGAAAGCAACCGCGTGACGCTGGCCATGGCCGGCGATATCTGCAGGCGTCTGGACGGTATTCCGCTGGCCATCGAACTGGCCGCTGCGCAAATGGCCAGTCTCAGCCTGTCCGACTTGCAGGCCCAGTTGCAGCACAATCCGGCGCAGTTGATCGGCGCAGGCCACGAGAGCACCGATCGTCACCAGACCTTGCTGGCGACGCTGGACTGGAGCTTTCACTTGCTCGCCCCCGACGAGCAGTGCTGCCTGAGCCGGCTGTCGGTGTTCAAGAGCCGCTTCACCCTGGAGTCGGCGCTGGCCGTGGCGGGTGATGCGACGATGCCGGTCGCGGCGCTGTACACCGCCATCAGCCAACTGGTCGCCAAGTCGTTGCTCAATGTCGAGGCCGGCGATGAGCAGGTGTTCTATCGCCTGCTCGACACCACCCGCCATTACGCCCTGGAAAGACTGCGCCAGTACGGCGAATTGCCGGCCACCCTGAAGCGCCACGCCGAGCATTGCCTGGCGCTGATGCAACAAGCGCGTGAAGACTGGGAACAACTGCCGACCCGGCAGTGGCTGGAACGCTATACCCGCAGCCTCAAGGATGTGCGCGAAGTGCTCGACTGGGGCCTGAACGGTGAAGGCCCGCAAGCACTGGCCATTTCGCTGGTGGCTCATTCGGCGCCGCTGTGGCAGGAACTGTCGCGGCTCAAGGAGCACGGCGTGTATGTGCGCAAGGCGCTGCTGGGTTTGCAGCATGCCGGGCATCAGAACCCTGTGCTGGAAATGCAGTTGCGCCTGGCGCTGGGCAGCTTCAGCTATCACAGCCGTGGCCCGACCCTGGAAACCATGGACGCCTTTATCGACGCCCTGCGCCTGGCCGAACAGGTCGATGATGCAGCCGGTCGGTTGCGGGCGATCTCCGGGCAGATGACGGTCTATCTATGCCGTGGCGACTATCCGGCGGCGCGGCTGCAGAGCCGCCGGTTCGACCGCCTCGGCCTGGGCCTGGATCCGGAGGTCAATCTCAGCGCCCATCGTCTGCGCCTGTTGACGCTGCACTACGAAGGCCATCAGGTCGAGGCCCGGCAACAGGCCGAAAACGTCTTGCAGCGCCTGGCCCAAAGCGGCCAGCACAACCGCTTCAGCCGTGGTTTCGGCATTCAGTACGAGCAAAGTGTGGCCACCCTCACCATTCTGGCGCGCGCCCTCTGGCTCCAGGGCCAGCCGCTGCAGGCCGAACGTGTAGCCCGGCAGGCGCTGGACATTGCCGTGCAGATCGATCACGGCCTGTCGATCTGCTACACCCTGGCGCTGGCCGGTTGTCCCATCGCGCTGTGGTCGGGAAATATGGCGCTGGCTCGCGAGCGGGTCGTCCAACTGCTGGCCCAGACGCACAAACACGGGGTGCTGCTGTTCCACACCTGGGGCCGCCACTACGCGCGACTGCTCAACCTGCCGAACGAACCGTCAGGGCCGGCGACCGGACTGCTCAGCGATATGTTGCTGACCCTGCGCGACAGCGAGATCGACCCGTCTCAACTGGAGCGCGCACAACAGGGCGAAGCGGGCTGGTGCTGCGCCGAAATCCTGCGCTGCCGGGCGCAAAACCTGCAGGCTTCGGGCGACGGCCAAGACCTGGACGCGGCTGAAAAACTACTGTGTCAGGCACTGGCTGTGGCCCGTGAACAAGGCGCGCTGGCGTGGGAACTGCGCAGCGCGGTACGCCTGGCAAGCTGGCGGCCTGAGCGCAGCCGCGAGTTATTGGTGCCTTTACTGGAAAGGTTCGAGCCAGGCAGCCAGACCCCGGATGTGCTTGAGGCTGAACAGTTATTGGCTCTGGCCGTGCAAGCGCACGGTATTGAACAACCGGTAGCGCGCCTCGCCGGCACTGAACACCGCGACCAGCAGTGACTTGTCTTCCAGGCGGCGCACATCATTGCGCAGCCTGTCGATGGCATAGTCGCGATCACACACCACACGGGCTGCCGCTTCCAGCGAGAAATCCAGCGCAAAGATCGCCAGGCGCCGCAACAGGTTGCATTCCTGTTCGCTCAAACGCGCATGGCGCCAGTCCAGTGCCGCCGCCAGCGATTGATGCCGCGCCACCGCCGTGCGCCGGGTCAGGTTCAGCAACCATTGGCTATTGCCCAGTTGCGCCTGCAAGCCCTGCACGGCAAACACCTCCAGTTGCGCCGCAAGCAGTTCGATGGCCAGTGGCAGGCCGTCGAGCTGCCGGCAGATTTCGCTCACCGCCGGCAGGTCCTGTTCGCGCAGCACATAGTCCTGCTGACACGCCCGGGCACAGCTGATCCATAACTGCACCGCCGCACACGCCATGCCCTGGCGAGGATCACGCATTTGCGCGCGTGAAGGCAGCGCAAGGCCCGGCAGCCGTTGCAGCCATTCACCGCGGGCATACAACGGCTGGCGACTGGTGGCCAGCACCGCCAGTTGCGGCGCGGCGTCCATTAACTGCTCGATCCACTGACGACAGGCCTGCGGCAGGCATTCGGCGCTGTCGATCAACAGCAAACACTGGCGCCCGGCCAGCGCCTGACGCAATACCTCCAGGGGCGGCTGGCCATCCGCTGACAGTTGCAAGAGCGATAACAGCGTTTGCAGCACCTGCCGTGGATCACCGCTGCTGCAATCGACCAGCCAGACACCGTCGCGGTATTGCCCGCTCAAGCATTCGGCGACCCGGCAGGCCAACCGGGTTTTGCCAACCCCGGCCGGCCCCATCAAGGTCACGAAACGCTGCGTCGAAAAGCGTTGCACCAACCCGGCCACCGCCTCGTCCCGACCGATCAAAGGCGTCACCGCTGCCGGCAGGTTATGCCGGGTGACCACCCCTTCAACTGTCGGGCCGGCCACACGCGGCGCTTGCGTGACCTCGGCCACAAAGCTGTAGCCACGGTGCGTGACCGTGGCGATATAACGCTGCCCGTCGCGCCCGTCACCCAGGGCACGGCGCAAGGCGGCGATGTGTACCCGCAGGTTGACCGCCTCGACCACCGAATCCGGCCAGACCTGCTCGATCACCTGCTCCTTGCTGACCACGGACCCGGCACGCTCGACCAGCACCTGAAGAATGTCCAGCGCCCGCCCACCCATCGGCACCGCACGCCCGTTGCGCAACACCTGACGCTGGCGCACATGAAAGGCATAAGGCCCGAACAGCAGCACCCGTTCTGCGAAGGTATTGACCAGTCCGTTCATCCACACCCCCACGCCCTGCGCGGGGGTTGCCCGGTCAGCGCATGACTTTCAAGAAAGAAGAGTGTTTATCTTCGCAGCCACGGGTGTCGAAACAACCGTGGCGGGGGACGCGATACGGTCAATGCGGTGCGCAATACGGACACCGGGGGTTACCAGGCGTCACCCGCATTCAATCGGCCCTGGCGATGAAGCTCATAGGCTACAAAGGGTGACTCCAGCTTCAGAATCCTGAACGAGTAGTCATTGTCCCAGTAACGCTCGGCATCTTGCTCACGCTCGCGTCGGAAGTCGTTCAGTTTCAGGGTATCGATTGTACTCTGGACCTGTTCAACCTCATAAGCGGGCAAGCGGTGATCAGGGATAACCTGAAAGCCTACAAGCTCAAGTTGAAACCAGCCTTGCTGAACCTTGAAGGGGTCTAACACGCCTACCAGATCACTCTTGCGCGCATTCATCCGGCTGCAGCACAGCCTGTAATTCAGCCATTTATAGACTTCGCGCCAATGTTGCGATTTGGGTGCAAAGTGATCGGCAGAGCGCGCTCCCGTTACAGGATGAATGCGAAAGCAGGAATAAGCACAGAGCTGCTGATAGGCGCTCATCATCTCGTCCAGTACATCAGTCCAATAGGCAGGAAACTTTTCTGCCGGGATATCGCGCTCTCGATTGGCAATTTTATTGAATGGCTTGCCCGCCTTGCGAGGATGAATTGGCAGCTTGCCGACCATTTCAGCAATGGCCCGCAACCCTGGCCGGGAAACCTTTTCATCAAAGGTCTGGGGTTTTCGAGCCTTGGCGACCGGAATCACTTTTTCTTCGCTCTATTGCCGGCATCAAGAGACTCTCTGAATGCTGTCCATCGAACCCAGAAACGATCAGTGTCCCCCAGCGCAGCCCGAAGCAGACTGTCCACATGCTCGATATCATCGGGCGCAGGCACTGCCTGCTTGCACAGCACAAGCGCCTCGCGCATCGCGACCTCAGCCTCAATAGAACGAGGCTCCCCAAGATCGAAAGCTTCACTGGTCAACCAGTTCCCGACTTCCCCTTTGCGGACAAAGGGACGGTTGCGCAAAATGACTTCGCTGTCCTCAAAGTCGATATCAAACCAGGCGTCCTGCTCAGAATCGAAAAGCGGCTCTACAGAAGCCAGTGCCAAGGGCGAATGCGTGGCCGCAATCAACTGGACCCTGGCATCCTTGTCATTGGTCAGTGTCTGCATGACTTTAAGTAACGCCGGAATAACTGCACGTTGCCAGCGCGGATGAAGATGAGCCTCGATTTCGTCAAACAGCAATACGATACGCGATGACGGATCCTGGCCAAGTTGAGCCGAAGCCACCAGGTGCTCACGCCAGGCCCAAGACAGCATGTAAGCCAGCGCAGTAATGCGACGAACACCCAGGGATGCATACAGGATGGGAACATCCCGACCGTAGCCCATGCGGATGGTTGGAATATCGCGTGCATCATCAAGCGACAGCCGCGCAAAACTTTCTCCGGGTTTCAAGCTGTCAGCACCGCTGGAAGGCGCCAATACCTCAAGTACTGCAGCCATTCGCCTGGCGTCTTCGCCTCGCTCGCGTATCCAGGAAGCCCAGTCGGCAACCAGACCGTTGCTCACTTGCGTAAGTTTGTCGTCAATCGGTATACGCAAACCGTCCCAGACATCTTTGGAACTGAAGACATAGGCCGGCACCCGGTCCTGAATGTCGACGTTACCTTTCTTTTTCCAATAGTTGCGAGCAGGGTCCCAAACGGCAAACCCGCCGTCGGCCAACGCATAGACAACCAGCCCGGGATTCCAGGGACGTCCGGCCTTACCGACCCAGGACTGGTCCTTGGGGGCATACGTACTGGCGTAATCGACATGCCCGGTCTTGCTCTCGAGCTGAAACTCGATGGTCGATTTTCGGGTGATGTCCGTGGGACGTGCGCCATAACCCGACGTCAGGTTCGAGTTGAGATCCTGAGGCCATTTTCGAGTGAGTGCCCACCAGGCGACATCGATCAAGAAACTTTTGCCAAGCCCATTGTCGCCCGTGATCAAGTTAAGCCGTGGCGCAAGCTCCATCCGCATCTCAGGCGCAGGGCCGACATTTTTAAGATGAAGCGACTTGAGCATTGGTTTTTCCCGTCCGGAACGTTTTGACTGCGCAGGCCTGGCTGTTCCAACTTCACAGTCGGGATTTCGCAGGAGCAAGCCATTTTTCAGCCTGGTGATGTTACCTCGTTAGCCCTTCAACTGCTCAACTGAACTGCTCACGGTACTGCACAGGCGTCAGCCCCAGCCGTGCCGTGAATAGAAAGCGCATGTGCCGCACGCTGCCAAAGCCGCTTTTATAAGCAATGGTCTTGAGCGGCAACTCGGTGGTTTCGAGCAGGCTGCGGGCGCGGTCGATGCGGGCGTTTTGCACAAACTCCATGGGCGTTATCTGCACTTCACGCATGAACAGCCGCGAGAAATGCCGGGCGCTCATGTTCGCCAGCGCGGCCATGCGTTCGACCGTGAGCGGATCGTCCAGATGCTCCAGCACATGGTTCTGCACCCGCGTCACCGCGCTTTCCTGCGGTGCTACTGCCGCCATCAAGGGGCTGAACTGCGCCTGGCCGCCCTGGCGCTTCATGACCACCAGCAACACCTTGGCCACATCCTGGGCGATTTTCTTGCTGTGATCGCTGGCCACCACCGCCAGCGCCAGGTCGATACCGGCCGTGACCCCGCCAGAGGTCAGCAGGTTGCCGTCCTGAATGAAGATCTGGTCGGTTTCCACCAATGCCTTGGGGCAGCGCTTGATCAGCCGCTCGGTGTAATGCCAGTGCGTGGTGACCCGAAAGCCGTCGAGCAGGCCCGCTTCGCCAAGAATGAAAGCGCCGGTGCAGATCGAGCCATAGCAATGGGCGCGCGGCACCGCTTCACGCAGCCAGCGCTGTACGTCTGGCATGGCGCCGTCGTAGGCACCTGGCCCGCCGGGGATCAACACCAGGTCATAAGCCTCGGTAGCCTGTTCCAGGGTGATATCGGCCTGCACCGCCACGCCGTTGGAGGCGCGCAACAAGCCAGGCTCGGAGCCGATGGTGATGATCCGGTACTGCGCCTCGGGCGGCAGATAACGGTTGGCGATGGAGAACACCTCCAGCGGCCCGGACATGTCCAGCAGCAACAGGTCGGGAAACAGCAACATGGCCACGGTTTTCATGCTGGGTCTTTACGCATGGGAAAGCACACTTGCTATTTGAAAGGGTGAGGCTGTTATACCCGCCAGCAACCTGCCACACAACTGTCAACTTCAAAGAGACAGTCATTCATGATTGAGCTACTTATTGCGACAGTGTTAACGCGATAACCTTGTTCTCACTTGCTCGACACCTGAATGCACAGGGTCGAAACCGAATGGAGAACCACCATGATCACTCTTCGCAAAGCTTCCGAACGTGGCGCCGCCGACCATGGCTGGCTGAACTCGCACCACACCTTTTCTTTCGCCAGCTACCACAACCCGCAGGAAATGGGTTTCTCCGACCTGCTGGTGATCAACGACGACCGCGTGCAGGCCGGCAAAGGCTTTGGCCAGCACCCGCACCGCGACATGGAGATTTTCTCCTATGTGCTCGAAGGCGCGCTGGAACACAAGGACACGCTGGGCACCGGCTCGGTGATCCGCCCCGGTGACGTGCAACTGATGAGTGCCGGCAGCGGCGTGGCGCACAGCGAGTTCAACCACTCGCATGAAGAAGGCGTGCACTTCCTGCAAATCTGGATCGTGCCCAACGTCGGCGGCGCCACCCCGAACTACCAGCAACAGCACTTCAGCGCCGAAGACAAACGCGGCCGCCTGAAACTGATCATCGCCCCCGACGGTCAGGACGGCGCGTTGCAGGTGCGCCAGGACGCCAGGGTGTATGCCGGGTTGTTCGACGGCGATGAGTCTGCCGAACTGACGCTCGACGCCGACCGCTACGCCTACGTGCATGTGGCCCGCGGCAGTGTGGTGCTGAACGGTCAGGCTCTGGGCGCAGGCGATGGTGTGAAAGTGCGCAATGAGCAACGCCTGCAACTGAGCCAGGGCGTGGATGCCGAGGTGCTGGTGTTTGATCTTCGTCCACAAGAGCGGCCACAACGTCCTTGAAAGCCGTTGCAGGCAATAAGCGGCAAGCCACAAGTACACGCATGAGGGATGCGCTGGCTTGTGGCTTTTTTGTTTAGGGGCAGCCGCTTGAACTGAAGGAGCTATACAGCCATTATTCGACACCCTGACACATGAATGTTTCAGGGTCGGCCAGCTCTTAACCAGTCGATGCCTCTATGAAAGCTCCCCCAGACCAGCCCCCTTCTGCGCCCTCAGGCCCGCTGTCATTGTCATCCGGCGATGCAACGGAGCGACTGCAACTGGCGCTGGAGGCCGGGGCGATTGTCGGGACCTGGGTGTGGGATATCCCCGCCGATCACTTTGTCGCCGATGAACGCTTTGCGCGGTCTTTCGGGTTGCCCGAGCAATTGTGCCGGGATGGGCTGGCCATCGATCAAGTGACCGAGTCCATTCATCCCGACGACCGGGAGCGGGTCGAAGCCGCCGTCGCCGAAGCCATGGCACGCGGCGGCCCTTATCGGTGCGAGTATCGGGTCCGTCAAATCGATGGTGTTTACCGCTGGATCGAAGCCAACGGCCGCGCCGAACTGGATGCTCAAGGGCGTGCCGTGCGCTTTCCCGGTGTGCTGATGGACATCGAGTCACGCCGGGTCGCGGAAGCCGAACGCGACCGGATGGCGGTGCTGCTGCGCACCTTTACCGCCGCGGTGCCCGGTGTGGTTTATGCCAAGGACCTGGAGGGCCGGATGCTGGTGGCCAATCAGGGGACCACTGACCTGATCGGCAAACCGCCTTCGTTCTACCTGGGCAAGACCGACCTTGAGTTTCTCGCCGATGAACGCCAGGCTCGCCAGATCATGGACAACGATCAGCGCGTCATGCACGGCGGCAAGGCGGTGCAGTTCGAAGAGCAGGTCGATATGCCGGATGGCTCCGAGGCGACCTGGCTGTCTCTCAAGGCGCCGCTGCTCAACGCCGCAGGCGAGGTCATCGGCCTGATCGGTTCCTCGGTCGATGTCACCGACCGCAAGAAGGCCGAGCGGGCGCTGCTGGAGCTCAACCTCACGCTGGAAGACCGGGTGGCCGCCGCCATCGCCGAGCGCGAAGTCGCCGAAGCCGCGCTGCGCCAGTCGCAAAAGATGGAAGCGGTCGGACAACTGACCGGCGGCATTGCCCACGACTTCAACAACCTGCTGGCCGGTATCAGCGGCAGCCATGAGTTGATCAGCTCGCGTCTTGAGCAAGGACGCTTGAGCGACGTGAAGCGCTATCTGGCCATCGCACAAGGTGCAACGCAACGCGCCGCCGCACTCACTCACCGTTTACTGGCGTTCTCCCGACGCCAGACGCTGGCCTCGGTGCCCACCGATGTCAACGCGCTGGTCAACGGTATGCGGGAACTGGTCAGCCGCTCGGTCGGGCCGTCCATCGAAGTCGAGATACAGCTTGAGCCCGAACTCTGGACCGCCTTGATCGATCCTGCGCAACTGGAAAGCGCACTGCTCAACCTGTGCATCAACTCGCGCGATGCCATGCCCGAGGGCGGCAAGATCTGCATCGACACGCTGAACACGCGGGTGACCGAAGACACAGGCCTGGATCACACGATTGCACATGGCAAATACCTGGTGGTTTCGGTGTCGGACTCTGGCATGGGCATGTCTGCCGAGACCATCTCCAAGGCGTTCGAGCCTTTCTTCACCACCAAACCCGTAGGCGCCGGCACCGGGCTGGGCCTGTCCATGGTTTACGGGTTCGCGCGCCAGTCTGGCGGCGATGTGCAGATTCATTCGACTGAGGGCCAGGGAACGCGGGTTGACGTTTACTTGCCGCGTCATCTGCATGAGCCGGTCGAACCCTGCGTGGCGCCTTCTTTGCCAGATTGCGCGCCGGTCGTTTCAGGCAAGACGGTCCTGGTGGTCGACGATGAACCCTCCGTGCGCCTGCTGGTCAGTGACGTGCTGAACCACCTCGGCTACACCGTTCTGCAAGCTGCCGACAGCAGGACCGGGCTGCAAATCCTGGAGTCTGCGGTGTCTATCGATGTGCTGGTTTCGGATGTCGGCCTGCCTGGCGGATTGAATGGCCGGCAGATGGCCGACAAAGGACGACGTTGCCGGCCTGGCTTGCCGGTGCTGTTTATCACCGGCTACGCAGAGGCCAATGTACTGGACCATGATTATCTGGAGCCTTGTACGGCGGTGCTGACCAAGCCGTTTGCCCTGGAGGCGCTGGCTTCACAGGTGAATGCGTTGCTCAAAGCCTGACCGGACAGAAATCGCCAATTTCCATTCATTGATCATTAATGCCGACGCCACTGCATGCCGGTGGTTGTCGAACCGTTATCAAAAGAGAACCGAGAATGCAGCAAGTCATGCTGAATCGCTTTTTCACGGCACTGCTCGCGCTGATGCTGCTAAGCGTCGTCGTGCCCGCCGTTGCCCAGGCAAAACCTGCGGCCCAGACCGTCAGCCCTAGCACGCTACCGGTCATAGTCGACGGCGCGAGCCTGGATGAGTTGAGTGAGCAACTGGATCTGATCCGGCAAAGGGTTTCAGTCAACGCCAACGATGACTTGCTCGCCAGCTTGCGCCAGGCGGCATTACAGGTGCAGAAACAGTCTGACAACCTGGTCTCCCGGCAAGCCGCAGACATCGATCATCTGGATGAGCAGCTCAACATTCTGGGGCCTGTACAGCCTGACGAGGCGCCGAGCCTGAGCAGCCAGCGTAAAGCGCTGACGGCGCAAAAAAACGCCTTGGCCAGCGACGAGCGCCAGACCAGCACCTTGAGCCAGTCGGCCCGGGATCTGGCCGTGCAGATCTCCAGCCTGCGCCGCAGCCTTTTCGACTCCCAGATCAGCACGCGCTCTGCGAGCCCGCTCAGTGCAACCTTCTGGACCGAGATGATTCGTCCGACCGACGACGATCTGGGGCGTTTGCGCAGTCTTTTCAAAGAAGTCGGTAGCGTCGTCGATACGGCACTGTCAGCGGAAAATCGCACTGTTTTCATCATCGTATTTTTGAGTGCACTGGTGATATGGGTGGTTGGCCGGCGCTTGCTGGAGCAGCTTCTGGTGTGGCTGATGATGAACCGGGTGCCCGAGGGCCGGCTGCGTCGAAGTGCCCTGGCGCTGGCGGTGGGCCTGGCGACCATCCTGACCATCAGCGCGGCCACGTCCCTGCTGCGCTGGGGGCTGGTGCGCAACGCGGTGCCCAGTGAAGACGTGCTTAACCTGCTCGACCAGTTGCAGACGCTGGTGCTGTTCAGCGCCTTCATTGTCGGGCTGGGCCGGGCGTTGCTGATGCTCTCTAATCCGTCCTGGCGCCTGCCGCAAATCCCCGACGAAATTGCCACGGCCATGGGCCGCTTCCCGGTGTTGCTGGCACTGGTGCTGATGATCATCGGCACGCAGGAACGCATCAACAGTGTGATCGCCAGCAGCCTGGCCCTGACCGTCGCCGTCAATGGCCTGACCGCACTGGCTGTGTCGCTGGTGTTCTTCTTCGCCCTGCTGCGCTACCGCCGGACCCGCCGTAAATTCGAGTTGCCGCGTCTTCCAGGCTTTGCCGGGCTGATTCCCTTCGTGGTTGCCGTCTGGGTAGGCCTGAGCCTCATCGCGTTGTTGAGCGGCTACCTGACGCTGGCCTACTTCCTTGCCGTAAAACTGATGTGGATGAGTGTGGTCGCCGCCACCGCCTATCTGCTGATCGCCTGCTTTGGCGATCTTTGCGAAACCCTGCTCTCGCCCAATCAACCCGGCGGATTGGCGTTTGGCTCCGCCATGGGCTTGTCGACCCGGCATCAGGCTCAGGCAAGCACGGTGCTTGCAGGCATCGGACGCACCCTGTTGCTGTTCACCGCGATACTGCTTGCCCTGCTGCCGTCCGGTTCCAGCCCCGGCGACATTCTGGAAAGCTTTACCCAACTGGATATCAGCAACCGCCCATTGGGCGGTCTGAACATCGTACCCGCCGATATCTTGCTGGCCCTGGTGCTTTTGGTCGTTGGTCTGCTGGGCGTTCGCGTCGTCAAAGACTGGCTGGGTGAACGGCTTCTACCGGAAACCAACATGGACGCCGGCATGCGCGCCTCCCTGGTGACGCTGGTCGGCTACATCGGCTTTATCGTGGTCGCGGCCACGGTGATGTCGACCCTGCATATCAGCCTGACCAACCTGACGTGGGTCGTCAGTGCCCTGTCGGTGGGTATCGGCTTCGGCCTGCAAGCGATTGTGCAGAACTTTATCTCCGGCCTGATCCTGCTCACGGAGCGCCCGGTCAAGGTCGGCGACTGGGTCAGCCTGGCGGGTGTCGAAGGTGATATCCGCCGCATCAATGTGCGTGCCACGGAAATCCAGATGTCGGACCGCTCGACCGTGATCGTGCCGAACTCGCAGTTCATCACCCAGAACGTACGCAACGTGACCATGGGCAATGCGCTGGGGGTGGTCGGCATCACCCTGACCTTGCCGCTGGACACCGATGTGCTGCAGATCCGCGAACTGCTGCTGCAAGCCTTCACCGAGCATGAAGCCATACTCGACACACCGGCGCCGTCGGTATCGTTCAAGGACCTGACCAACACAGGCGTGATCATCAGCGCCAGCGGCTACGTCAACAGCCCGCGTTCGGTTGGCGGAGCCCGAAGTGATCTGCTGTTCACCGTTCTGGGCCGCCTGCGTGACGTGGGTATCGCCCTGTCATCGCCGCAAAGCATGGTGCTGATTAACGAACTGCCCGAGAAGACGCGGCCGCAAGAGTAACAATCGTCTTCAACACCGCTGCCACAATCGCTTCGGGGCAATCCTCCTGAACCAGATGGCCGGCGTTTTCGACAGCCATGCATGGCTGGCCGGAAATCAGCCCGGCCAGCGCCTCGCCCTTTGCATAGGGGATCCATTCATCATGGCGTCCCCACAGCACAGTCACCGGGCAGTCGAGCCGGCCGTACAGGCCCTCGATTTCATCGGTATACACCTGGTCCATCTGGGCGATCTGCCGGTAGAAGGCGGGTTGCCCCACCGGCCCGGTCAAGGGCGCGCTGTAGATGTCCATGGCCTGTTCGGACAGCGGCTGATGCGCCGCCGATTGCAGGTAGGCTTTCAAGAGTGCGCGATGCATGTAATCGGGCATGCCCGCGAACGCCTGCTCATGCTGGCGCACGTGCTGCACGAAGGGTGAACCCCAGGGCGCCAGCGCCACCGCATCGAAAATCGTCAGCGAGGCATAGCGCAAACCGTTCAGGTAATAGCCGCGCAGGGCCGTCGCCCCACCAAAGTCATGCGCCAGCACATCGGGGCGCTCAAGGCCCCATTCCTGAAAAAGTGCGTGAAGCACTCTGTTCTGCACCGCCAGCGACACGTCCTGACCGGCGCGCTGTTCGGACTGCCCGTAACCGACCAGATCGAAATAGTAGACAGTCCGGCGGTCGATCAGATACGGCACCACCTTGCGCCAGACCTGAGAAGAAAAGGGAGTGCCGTGGATGGCCACCAACGCAGGGCCATTACCCGCTTTCCCCCAACGAACAGCGTTGCCTTCGATGATTGTGGTGTTCGGCAAATCCAGCATCGCGCTCAACCTCATATTGTCATTTAGCTATTCGACGATATGATGGCCCGCATGAACAGATCAAGACAAATTACGGCCATGGCCAGCGAGCAACGTTTGAAAATCCTTCAGTTACTCGCTGACCCGAAAAAGCACTTCAGCCAGCAGTGGTCGGCCGACGCCGTCGGGTTCGGGGTGTGTATGACGCTGATCGCACAAGCACTCGGCATCGCGCAACCCACGGCCAGCCGGCACCTGGCGATCCTCAAGGAGGCGGGATTCATTACCGTGAAAAAGCACCTGAAGTGGTCTTATTGCCAGCGCGATGAGGCCGTAATCGCCGATTATCTGCACTGGCTGGCTGAGCAGTTGCACGCTAAAAGTGAGAGAACATGAGCGAGTTTGACTTCAAAGCACGATTTATCAGCGCACTGCCCTCTGTCCCGCCCGAACTGGACCTCGGTTTCGAGGAGTTCGTGGTCTACGAGCGCAGCCGCCTTGGCGCTATCGCGCCGCAAGACGCCGATTTTCTTGTCACTCACGGCCTGCCACGGGATGCGGCGCCCTTCCTGAGCTTTGCAGCCTACAGCGAAGCGCAAATAGCCCAGCGGCTCTCGGTATTCGGGATCAGCGATAACTATTTCCCGCTCGGCCACAATGGCTCCGGAGATGTCGTGGCCATTGATCGCTTGAGCCGCGAAGTGGTTTATTTGAATCATGACGTCGATAACGCGCGCGTATTCATCAACTCCACACTGCCGTTGTTTGCACAGTGTTTATGCATCTTTCAGGAGCATCTGCGCGACAACCGCCTGCAATGGTGCCTGACCGAGATCGAGCGGGTTGATTCTGCGGCGGCGATGCCTGGGACGATGTGGGCCGAGGCGGTCAATGAGGAGTTTGGTTGAACTGAGGCAATGCGCGCGATGAACAAGGATGACCAACACCCCATGACCGACCACCCACACCTGCACCGCGACGGCTATGCCCTGCTCCGCCAGGCAATTCCCAGCGGCTGGCTGGCAGACCTGCGCAGCGCCTTCGATACCCACGTAAAACCCTCCGATCAGTGGCCTGTGCCGCGCGGTCCGGGCTGGCGTCACTCGATGCTCGATTGCGATCCGGCCATTCAGGCGGTATGCCGCCTGCCGCAGGTGCTGGCGGTCGTCGGTGCATTGATTGGCGAGCGCTTCTTCCTCACCCAGGTCGAGGGTCGGGAACCCGTTGCCGGCGGTGGGCATCAGCGATTGCACCGCGATTTGTCGGCGCAGCGGCCCGGCGATACGGTGGGCGTCATGGCTTTTTTCGACGACTACGGTCCCGAGAATGGTGCAACCCGAATTGTGCCCGGCAGCCATCGACCGGACGCTGCAGCGCCGCCGTTTGATTTCGCTGACGAATCCGGGTCGGTGCAGCTTTCAGGCAAGGCGGGGGACATTCTGGTCTTCGATGTCGACCTGGTGCACGCGGGCAGCCTGAACATTGGCGGTGCTCGCCGTCGTTCGATTCTGATCGGTTATGCCTCAGAGCATCTGTACGCCACCTACCAGCAAACCGCGCAGCTGCGTAATGTGCGGATGGACACGAGCGAGCGGTTCGAGCCCGCGGACTTTGTCTTCGACAGGGGCTAAGGCTGTACCGGTTGCTCGTACCGATCCTGGATCCGTTGCAACTCGCCCGAGTCACGCAATTGCTCAAGCGCGTGGTTCCAGGCAGCCACGACTTCATCGTCACAGTCACGGCTGAAGGCGATGTACAGCGATGAGCGATACAGCTCGACCGGGATCTTGCGCAATGTGCCGGCAGCGATATCCAACTGGCGACTGTAGTACGCAACGCCTGCATCGGTGTCGCCAACGATGACGGTGGTGCGTCCGGCCAGCAGCATGCGGTACAGCTGGCGGTTATCAGCGGCACTGGTATCCAGATTATTGAAGCCCCGCGCCTTTAGCCGGTCGGGCACCAAGCCTGCGTGGCGTGTGGTGATTTGCGCCGCAGCCTGCAATTGCTCCAGGGTGTCCAGCGGCGGCGCGCTGGTCAGTTGCCAGGCGTGAATGGACTCTTCGACAATCGGGCCAACCCACTTGTACAACGGCTCGCGTTCCGGGGTGCGAAACATCGAGTACATGATCGTTCTGGGCCGGTGTTTCAAGACATAGCTGGCGCGCATGCTCGGCAACAGCAGCATCTCGAAGTCATCGCCGGTGAGCGCCATGATGGCCCGGACAATCTCGGTGGTCATGCCGGAGAGCTGATCATTGCGCTGGAAATTGTACGGTGCCCATTCTTCAGTCACGACCTGATAGGGCGCGGCATTGACCTGAATACCGTGCGACAGGCAAAGCAGTGCTGCAACAAGGGTCGGATACTTCATGAGCGCTGCCTGGCAAACGGCTGGGTGTTCAAGGGGGCTCCTGTTCAAGGGGCAAGGCAAGCATAGACCTTAACGGCGGCGCTCAGTGCACCACGCTATAGCTGCACCGGCAACCCGAACCGAAAGGTCGCGCCCTGCCCCGGCCTGTCCAGCAGTTCAATCGTCACCCCGTGCAATTGCAGAATCTGATAGACGATGCGCAAGCCCAGGCCGCCATCGCGACGTGCCCCACCAATGGTGAACGGCCGCAAAAACAGGCCTTCGCGCAGTTCGGCGGCAATGCCGGGGCCGGTATCGGCGACGATGAAACTGACTCGCTCACCCAGCGCTTCCAGTTGCAACGTCACCGTGCCGTGCTCTGGCGTATGGCGCAGGGCGTTGTCCAGCAGGTTGGTCAGCACGCGCTCGATCAGGCCCAGGTCGGCATACACATCCTGTACCCGGCCGGGCATCTTCGCGTCGAGGCTGATGTGCCGGGTTTCGGCGCTCAGTTCGAATTTTTGCAGCACGTCCTGAATCAGGTCCAGCGGCGAGAAGCGTTCGATCACCGGCTTGACGAAGCCGTGCTCCAGGCGCACCAGCTCCAGCAACGCCTGGGCCAGGCCGCCGACCTTGCGGCTCTGGTCCAGCGCGGTGGCCAGGTAGCGCTGGCGCTCCTCGGCACTCAGGCGCTCGCCCTTGATCGACAGCACTTCCAGATAACCATGCAAGGACGCCAGCGGTGTGCGCAGGTCGTGGGAAATATTCGCCACCAGCTCGCGGCGCTCTTGCTCCTGACGGTTGAGGGCGCGCAGTTGCTCGGCCAGCCGGGTCTGCATCTGGACGAAGGTGCTTTGCAGCGCACCGATTTCATCACCGCGACTGCCGTGCTCCACCAGCGGCGCAGGCTCGACGCTGGCATCGATGTCGAAGCGTTCCAGTGCTTCGGTCAGGCGCCGCAGCGGGCGGGTGATCCAGGCAAATGCGGCAAGACCGGCCAGCAGGCACAGCGTGGCGATCAGGCCGATGGCCCAGACCGCCGTGGTCAGCGCCTCGCTGGTGGCCCCGCGCTCGGCGAAGCGGTCGTGGGCTTCGCCCAGCAGCACGACATACAGAAAGCCGGCACGCTGCCCGGCGACCATCAAGGGCGCCACGCTGAACACCTTGCGCGCCTCAAGGCTGCGCGGGTCGTCGCCGGTGATCGGCAGCGGATCGCCGGCGAGAAAGCGCTGGATCGGCGCCAGATCGACATGGTCGCGCAGCAGCCGATTACGCGGCGCGGCGTCACCGATGATGCGCCCGTCGACATCCAGCAAGTACACCTCGACGCTGGGGTTGACCAGCATCAACTGGCTGAACAGCTCACGCAGCGCACCGGGCATCAGACCGTTGGCGTCCATCAGTTGCGTGTCGCTGGCAATGTGTCGGGCCAGATCGCGGGACAGCTCTTGCACCACCTCCAGTTCATGCATGCGACTGGAGCGCATCTGCAACCAGATCGAGGAGCCGCAACACACCAGCAACAGCAACGCGAACACCAGCGCCAAGCGCCGGGTCAGGCTCAGGGTGAAGGCCTTTTTCATCAGGACACCTCTCCTGACCCGGCAAATTTATAGCCACGGCCCCACACCGTAAGGATGCGCGCAGGGCTCGACGGATCGGCTTCGATCTTGGCCCGCAGCCGGTTGATGTGGGTATTGACCGTGTGCTCATACCCTTCGTGGCTATAACCCCACACCGCATCGAGCAGTTGCATGCGCGAGAACACCGTGCCCGGCTGGCGGGCGAAGAAGTACAACAGGTCGAATTCGCGCGGGGTCAGGTCCAGCGCCGCGCCGTTGAGTGCAGCCTCGCGGCTGATCGGGTCGATGGCCAGCCCGGCCACCTCAAGGCGGCCGCTGTCCAGGCGCAGGTTACGCGCCATGGCCTCGACCCGGCGCAGCAGCGCCTTGACCCGCGCCACCAGTTCCATCATCGAGAACGGCTTGGCGAGGTAATCGTCGGCGCCCAGTTCCAGGCCGAGGATGCGGTGCATTTCGCTGGAGCGGGCACTGGTGATGATGATCGGTGTATAGCGGGTCATGGCGCGGGCGCGCCGGCAGATTTCCAGGCCATCGACGCCGGGCAGCATCAGGTCGAGAATCAGCGCATCCCAGCCGCCCTGCTCCAGCAGGCGCAGGCCTTGCTCGCCATCGGCGCTGTGCACCACCTCGAAACGCTCATCGCGCAGGTGCAGGCAGATCAGGTCGGCGATGTGCACATCGTCCTCGACCACCAGCACGCGTTTGACCTGCTCCATTGGATTCGATGCTCTGATAATGATTTGCCCGATGCCGGCTCGTAGGAGCGGCTTTAGCCGCGAACCGCAGCACCGCCATTCTCACACACGCTGATAGAGGCAGTTATCACGAATTGTTTAACTCTGCGTGAGGATTTGGCGAGTGGCCAGCGCGTAGTCTGATCCCATCACTAAAAGGGACGGACACGATCATGTTCTCAAGACGACAACTGTTGCTCAGTGCCGGCACGCTTGGCGTGGCGGCCACCGCCTTCAGCGTGCTGCCGCGTTGGGCCGATAGCCGCGATCAGCGACCTGAAGACGACGCCGTGGGCAGCTTCGAGGTCAGCCATACCGATGCCGAATGGCGCCAGCAGCTGAACGACGAGCAGTACCGCGTCTTGCGTCAGGAAGGCACCGAACGTCCCTGGAGCAGCCCGCTCAACGAAGAACACCGCGCCGGCACCTTTGCCTGCGCCGGCTGCCAGTTGCCGCTGTTCGCCTCTGAAACCAAATTCGACAGCCACACCGGCTGGCCGAGTTTCTGGCAACCGCTGGAGCAAGCCGTAGGCCAGCGCACCGACCGCGCCTACGGCATGCTGCGCGCAGAAGTGCATTGCCGGCGTTGCGGCGGCCATCTGGGCCATGTGTTCGATGACGGCCCGCGCCCCACCGGCCTGCGTTATTGCATGAATGGCGCCGCCATGACCTTCACTGCCAAGGCTGCCTGAGAGAACCCGCCATGTTGCTGATCATCCTTGCCTATCTGGGCGGCCTGCTGACCATTCTCAGCCCGTGCATCCTGCCGGTGCTGCCGTTTGTCTTCGCCCGCGGAGGGCGTCCGTTTCTGCGTAACGGCCTGCCATTGCTGGCCGGCATGGCCCTGACCTTTGCGCTGGTGGCGACCCTGGCGGCGGTCGGTGGCGGCTGGGTGGTGCGCCTGAACCAGTACGGTCGCTGGCTGGCGCTGGCGTTTATCGCCCTGTTCGCCCTGACGCTGCTATTGCCGGGGCTGGCCGATCGTTTGACCCGGCCTTTGGTAGCCGCCGGTAACCGGCTTAACAGTGCGGCCGGGCAGACAAGCCAGCCACATGCCGGCACCTCGTTGCTGATCGGCATCGCCACCGGCCTGCTATGGGCACCGTGCGCCGGGCCGATTCTCGGCCTGGTGCTGACGGGCGCTGCGTTGCAAGGCGCCAGTGTCGGCAGCAGCCTGCTGTTGCTGGCCTATGCCGCCGGCGCTACCACTTCGCTGGCCCTGGCGTTGCTGGTGGGCGGCAAACTGTTTGCGCTCATGAAGCGCACGCTCGGTGCCGGCCAATGGCTGCGGCGCGCGCTGGGCGCGGTGATGCTGGCCGGCGTGGCGGCCATTGCGCTGGGCCTGGACACCGGCCTGCTGACCCGCCTGTCGACCGCCAGCACGGGCAGTCTTGAGCAGCGGCTGGTCGATGGCCTGACCGAACAGCCCGACAGCGGCGCGATGATGATGGCCGCCAAGCCAGGCAACGCCCCGAGTCTTGCGGTCGAAGGCACCCTGCCCGCGCTGGACGGCGCCGTGCAATGGCTTAATTCGCCGCCGCTGAGCGCGCAGGCGCTGAAAGGCAAGGTGGTGCTGGTCGATTTCTGGACCTACTCGTGCATCAACTGCCTGCGCAGCCTGCCCTATGTCAAAGCCTGGGCCGAAAAATACCGCGATCAGGGCCTGGTGGTGATCGGCGTGCACGCCCCGGAATTCGCCTTCGAGCGCGACATCGATAACGTTAAAAAGGCCAGTCGCGACCTGGGCGTGAACTACCCCGTGGCCATCGACAATGACTACGCCATCTGGCGGGCCTTCAACAATCAATACTGGCCCGCGCATTACTTCATCGATGCCAAGGGCAACATCCGCTATCACCATTTTGGCGAGGGCAAGTATGAGGAGTCGGAGCGGGTCATCCAGCAATTGCTGCGCGAGGCCGGCCACAACGAGGTTGACGCGGGCATGGTCAACGTCGATGCCAGCGGCGCACAACAGGCGGCCACCCAGGGCCTGCGCTCGCCGGAAACGTACCTGGGCCATGAGCGCGCCGAGCGTTTCGTTTCACCGCAAGGCCTGCAAGCCGACCGCGTGGCGGACTACAGCCTGCCGGGCAGCCTGAAACTCAACGACTGGGGCCTGGCTGGCCAGTGGCAGGTCAATGATGAGAGCGCCGTGCTGAAGGCGGCCGGTGGACACATCACTTACCGCTTCAAGGCCCGCGATGTGCATCTGGTGCTGGGGCCCTCCGCCGACGGCAAACCGGTGCGTTTCAAGATCACGATGGACGGCCAGTTACCGGCCGACGCCCACGGCGTTGACGTGAATGCCGACGGCAGTGGCACGGTCACCGGACAACGCCTGTACCAATTGCTGCGCCAGCCGGACAGCGTCGGCGAACACACTTTCGACATCGAATTTCTCGACCCTGGCGTACACGCCTACGCCTTTACCTTCGGCTGATTGAGCCTGGAGTTTGCCATGCGTTTATTGACTCGTTTCACCTTCAAGCGCCTGATGCCCGCCCTCGCCGGGCTGGCCTTCCTGCAGATCAACGCGTGCTCGATGGCCGCCGAAGAGGCCGTGGTCATCCCGCCACCGGCCCACGACCTGGCCAGCCACAACGCCAACAGCGCCACGGCAGTATTCGCCGGCGGCTGCTTCTGGGGTGTGCAAGGCGTATTCCAGCATGTGCGCGGCGTCAGCCAGGCGGTGTCGGGCTATGCTGGCGGCAGCGCCCAAACCGCCCATTACGAACAGGTCGGCGGCGGCGACACCGGGCATGCCGAAGCGGTGCAGATCACCTACGACCCGCAGCAGGTCAGCTATGGCACGCTGCTGCAAGTGTTCTTCTCGGTGGCCCACGACCCGACCCAACTCAACCGCCAGGGCCCGGATAGCGGTACGCAATACCGCTCGGCAATCTTTGTTCAGGACGACGCCCAGAAAGCCGTGGCCCAGAACTACATCGCCCAGCTGGATGCCGCGCACGTGTATGCCAAACCGATCGTCACCCGCCTTGAACCGTTGGCAGGCTTTTATGCGGCGGAGGATTACCACCAGAACTTTCTGACCAACCACCCGAACCATGGCTACATCGTGGTCAACGACCTGCCCAAGGTGCGCAATCTAGAGGCGATGTTTGGTGACAGGTATGTGCGTGAGCCGGTGCTGGTGAACGTCAAGTAGAAGCTTGCGGACAGCGATTCGTCTCGTTGCGTTAGCAGTCATAAACTTTCAGCGCCTCATGGATTTCCATGAGCGCTTGGCGCTCAATCGCCAGCAGAGCTGCCTTCCACGGACTGCGTCGACTCACCATTCAGCGGCTGACACCTGACCTGTGGGAGGCTGCATTGCAGGCGAAGACTCAGTCTGGGCACTGAATATGTGTCGGATGTACCGCCCCTTTCGCCAGCAAAGCTGCCTCCCACGGACTGCGTCGACTCACCATTCAGCGGCTGACACATGACCTGTGGGAGGCTGCTTTGCAGGCGATGACTGAGCCTGGGCACTGAATATGTGTCGGATGTACCGGCCCTTTCGCCAGCAGAGCTGCCTCCCACGGACTGCGTCGGCTCACCATTCAGCGGCTGACACATGACCTGTGGGAGGCTGCTTTGCAGGCGATGACTGAGCCTGGGCACGGAATATGTGTCGGATGTACCGACCCTTTCGCCAGCAGAGCTGCCTCCCACGGACTGCGTCGACTCACCATTCAGCGGCTGACACATGACCTGTGGGAGGCTGCCTTGCAGGCGAAGACTGAGTCCGGGCACGGAATATGTGTCGGATGTACCGGCCCTTTCGCCAGCAGAGCTGCCTCCCACGGACTGCGTCGGCTCACCATTCAGCGGCTGACACTGGACCTGTGGGAGGCTGCCTTGCAGGCGAAGACTGAGTCCGGGCACTGAATATGTGTCGGATGTACCGACCCTTTCGCCAGCAGAGCTGACTCGTGCAAGATCGGCGGAACTCTGTGCAAGGAGTCGGTTTACAACGTACCGCCAGGCCACTCCTTATGTTTGATACCTTGCAATACGGCGACAACATTGCCACCATTGCGAATAAGTGTCATTCGCTAAAGGTCAGCCACCTTGATTGCCAGCCATTCCCCTGATTCCCCGTCCCGCCAGCAGATTCTGCACCGCCTGTTTGGGGATCATCACGGCTGGCTGCTCGACCGTCTGCGTTTGCGCCTGAATTGTCGCGAGGATGCCGCCGACCTGGCGTCGGAGACGTTCGCCCAGGTGGTGGCGATGCCCGACCCGCAGAGCATCCGTGAGCCTCGGGCCTTGTTGAGTACCATCGGCAAGCGGCTGATCTTTGCCCGCTGGCGGCGCAACGATATCGAGCAGGCTTACCTCGAGGCGCTGGCGACGCTGCCGGAGGCCACCGCGCCATCGCCGCAGGAGCACTGGCTGGTGATGGAGGCGTTGATGGAGATCGACCGCTTGCTCGACGGCCTTTCTTCCAAGGCGCGGTCGGCGTTTCTGTCCAGCCAGCTCGACGGTTTGACCTATGCACAGATCGCCGCCGACCTCGGCGTGTCGGTGACGCGCGTGCATCAGTATGTGGTGCAGGGCCTGACCGCCTGTTATCGGGCGGCCCCTTGAGCGGCTTGCCGCCGGCGGTGGCGCAGGCCATCGAATGGTATGCGCGACGCTCGTCAGGCGCCTTCGATGATGTTTCGCAGCGTCAGTTGCAAGGCTGGCTGGACGCCGATGCCAGCCATCGCCAGGCCTGGCTGGCCTTGCAGCAGCAGCTGAACCGCACGCTCAGTCCCTTGGCGCAACAACCCGGTTCGACTCATGCCTTGCGTCACAGTGGCCACACCCGCCGGCGGGTGTTGCGCGGTGCGCTGGGGCTGGGCGCGGTGGCGGTGGGCACGCACTTGCTGAGCCGGCAAAGCAGCCCGTTGTATGCGCGCTGGGGTGCCGACTTGCGCACAACCACCGCGCAGCGTCGCGCGTTTACGCTGGACGATGGCTCGACCCTGCTGCTGAATGCCGAAAGCTCGGTCGACCTGGACTTCAACGCCAGCCAGCGCCGCGTGCAACTGCTGCGCGGTGCGGTGCTGGCCGAGGTGCGCAGCGAGCCGGGACGGCCGTTCGTGCTGGCCTGCCCGTGGGGTGAAGCCTGGCTGGAAGGCGGCAGTTGCCTGCTGTCGCGCCAGGACAATCAGGCGCAGCTGTGGGCCATGAGCGGCCAGTTGCAATTGCGTACCGCGCAGCAACGCCAGACGCTGAACGCCGGCGAAGGCCTGGCATTCGATGGCAACCGCTGGCAGGCAATCGCCGCGCAGCACACCAACGAGCGCAGTTGGACACGCGGCCTGCTGGAGGTTCACGACCAGTCGCTGGGCAATGTCATCGAGCACCTTGTGCCTTATCACCGTGGCGTGTTGCAGGTTTCGGACAAAGCCGCCGCGCTACGCATTTCCGGCGTGTTCACGCTGGATGACAGCCAGGGCGCGCTGGCTGCGCTGAAGGATGTACTGCCCTTGCGGATCGAAAACTACCTGGGCCTGTGGACGCGAATCGACACAGTCTGATTTTTTGGACTACGTCTGCGTAGGAGCTGCTTCAGTTGCGAAGGGCATAACCGGTGTCGTGCCCTTCCCGACTAAAGTCGGTCCTACGGTATGCAATACACAATACAAATATGATTTTTTTCATATTGCCCCTGAAAAATTTCCAGGCTCGCGTCACATACCAGGCAGTACCGCGTTATTCGCGTCCCGCAGAACCCTTTGTCGAGCCCTCCTTCATGCATACAACTACCCCATTCGCGCTGGTGATCAGCGGGTGCCTGGCCAGCTTCAGCACCTTTGCCGCCGACGCCGTCTATGACTTCAACGTGGCCGCCGGGCCCTTGGCCAACACGCTGATCAGCATCGGTCAGGTCAGTGGCCGCCAGGTGCTGTTCGTGCCGGCCGATGTCGAAGGTCGTCAGGCGCGTGCGCTGCGTGGTCAGCTCAGTTCTCAGGAAGCGGTGCGCCAGAGCCTGCAAGGTACCGGCCTGAGCCTGCGGGTCACCGCCAGTGGTGCGCTGAGCGTGCAGCCGGTGAATGGCGACGGTTTGACCCTGGATGCCACGGTGATCGACGCCTCGCGCCAGGGCGCGCTGGCCGATGGCAGCAATGAGTACGCTGCACGCCGCGCCCCGGCTGCGAGCACTACACGCCTAGGCCTGAGCAACAAGGAAACGCCGCAGGCGATCAGCACCGTGACCGCCCAGCAGATCGAAGACTTCAAGCTCACCAGCGTCAAGGATGCGCTGCGCAGCGCGCCGACGGTCACTGTCGAGCAGTTTGAAACCGACCGCACCGCGTTCACTTCGCGCGGTTTCACCATCGACAACTTCGAATACGACGGCATGGGCATGCCGTTCTCGTCCGGCGTATTGCTGGGCGATCAGGACCTGGCCGAATTCGAGCAGATCGATGTGCTGCACGGCGCCAACGGCCTGATGAGCGGCGCCGGCAACCCGTCGGCCACGGTCAACGCGGTGCGCAAACGCCCGACCGACACGTTCGAGGCGAAGATCAACACCAGCGCAGGCTCCTGGGACAACCGCCGCCTGGACGTCGATGTCGGCGGCCCGCTGACCGACAGCGGCAATGTGCGCGGGCGCTTTATCTATGCGCACGACAAGGGCAATTCTTACATGGACCGCTACAGCCACGAGATCAATGTGGCGGCGGGCTTGCTGGCCTTCGATCTGTCGGATGCCGACACCCTGACCGTCGGCTACTCCGACCAGAAGAGCAATTCCAACGGCAGCACCTGGGGCGCCCTGCCGATTGCCGACTACGCCGGCAACCGCATTCACTACAGCAGCCGCAGCTCGAGCATCGGCCAGCCGTGGACTTACTGGAATATCCACACCCAGCGTGCCTTCGCCGAGCTGGCGCACGACTTTGGCAATGGCTGGAAGAGCACCCTCACCGTCACCGGCGTCAATCAGCATCAGGACACCCAGATGCTGTATGCCATCCCGGCCACGGCCAGCGATGTCTACGCCTACATCAACCGCACCACCAGCACCGAACACCAGATCACTGGCGAGGCGCAGTTGTCGGGGCCTTTCAGCCTGTTCGGCCGTGAGCACGACTTTACCGTGGGCGCCAACTACGGCCGCAGTCGCCACGATGAACGCGGGCATTATCGCGATGCGTCCGGCAACCAGATTGTCAGCCTCGCCGACGCCCTGGCCGGCACGGTGATCGAGCCTGCACTGACCTACACCGACGACCTCAACACCCAGCACTTCACCGACCGGCAGAAAAGCCTGTTCAGCGGCGCGCGTTTCAGCCTGACCGACGACCTGCACTGGATCGTCGGCGCGCGCATGCTCAGCGCCGACGGCGAAGGCATGGGCTATGGCTCGCCGCACGACACCCGCGTACACGGCAAGGTGACGCCCTACACCGGCGTGGTCTACGACCTGACTCCGCAGTGGAGCCTGTACGCCAGCTGGACCGAGATCTTCAAGCCGCAATACCTGCGCAGCACCGCCGGTGGCGTGATCGAACCGCTGGAAGGCAAAAGCACCGAAGCCGGTATCAAGGGCAGCCTGCTGGATGACCGCCTGAGCCTGACCGCGGCGGTGTTCAAGACCGAGCAGCAAAACGTCGCCGAAACCACCGGCGAGATCATCAACGGTCAGTACGCCTACCGTGGCGTGGACTTCAAGAGCCGTGGCGTCGAGCTGGAAGCTTCAGGCGAAGCACTGCCGGGCCTGGAACTGGCCGCCGGCTACACCTATGTGCGCATCGAAGACAACGAAGGCGACAAGGCGCGTCGCTATGTGCCCAACCATACCGTGCGCGGCAGCGTGACCTACCGCCTGCCCGGCCTGCCGCAAGCCAAGGTCGGCACCCGCGTGCAATGGCAAAGCGCGACCGAAGCCGACTCCAACCGCCGGGTCAGCCAGGACGCCTACGCACTGGTCGATTTGATGACCAGCTACGACTTCAACGAGCACTGGAGCACCTCGCTGAACCTGAACAACGTCTTTGACCAGAAATACCTGCTGTCGCTGTACCAGACCGCAGGCTCCAGCAACTACGGCGCCCCGCGCAATGTCATGGCCTCGGTGAGCTGGAAGTACTGATCGGCGATCCGTCGGGTTTTACTGCAGATCGCCGACATACCCATCGACAATCCGCTTGATCGTGCCGTCGCCGCGCAAGGTGTCGACGGCCTTTCTGAAACGCTGAATCATCGTTTCGTTGCAGGTTTTCGAGCACGCCAAGTACAGGTCGGTGGTCATCAGCACCGGGCTCATCAGCAATGGTTTGCTGGAAACGCCGCGCCAGATATAGCGGCTTTCCGGTACGCCGTTGAACCACGCATCCACACGTCCCAACAACAGCATCTGCGCCGGGTTGTCGCCGATTTTCAACGAATAGATCTGCTCGTCGCTGAAGCCTTCGTCGCGCAGCTTCTGCTCTTGGGCGCTGCCCATGCCGACGGCGATCCGGGTATAGGTGTTGCGCGCCTGCTCGAAGGTTTCGACCCGTTTGTCCAGGCTGAAAAACGCCCGGTCCATGCTCATGACCGGCGCGATCCAGGTGTATTTCGTTTCCCGGTCCGGGGTGCGCGACAACGGGATGATCAGCAGGTCCTCCCCGAGCTGCACGGTGCGCTGGCCGCGCGACCAGGGCAAGTTGACCAGGCGCAGGTCATAGCCCGCCAAGGCGGCGGCTTGCAGGGTCGCGTCGCCGACAATGCCGTGGCGACCGTCCGGCCCTGGCATGGTCAGAGGCGGCGCATCGGGAAAATAGACATCAATGGCGCTGGCCGCGGCCACGCCTGCCGAACCGAACAGCGCGGCAGCAAGCGCTGCCCTGAGCAGGTTAAAGACTCGTGCATGCAGGCTGCGCGAACGTCTGGTCAAAAGACCCATCAAGGTGATCCGGTAAAAAGGTGGCAATCAGGCATGAGACCACAGCAGCATAGATCGAAACACGAAGCAGCGCCTGCTGGCGATATACTCCGCACCTTTCAAATCCGTCCGGGAGACGTTCATGGAGCAGGTTTTGCTCATCGTTGACATGCAGTCCACCTTCAGCCCGCCGGAATGGCTCATCGACCGTATCCGCTTTGTCTCAGCGAAGATTCCCACCGTCGCCTCGATCGAGCTGCACGACGAACAGGTCACCCCATTTGCAAAACAACTCGGCTGGCATCCTGCAGCCGAGGATGAAAGCCTGATCGAAGCTGATGAAGTTTTCGTGAAACACGGCTACGGACAAACACCCGAGACCCTCGAGTACCTCAAGCGTCTGGGCGTCGAGCGGGTGCTGGTGTGTGGACTGCAGACCGAAACCTGCGTGCTGGCGGCAGGTTTTGCGCTGTTCGATGCGGGGCTGAACCCGACGCTGGTGACCGACATGACCATAGGCTCATCGCTCGACCGGTCGGGGAAGATGGGCATCGAGTTGTGGAAGCATCATTTTGGGCAAGTGACCACGGCGGCCGAGGTGCTGGCCGGGCTCGCATGAATCCGGGTGTGTGTGAATTACGCCAAAGAGCGTACTTACACGCAGGTTTTGCTGGCAGCAGCAGGATCACAAACACGTTCAGTGCCGACAATCTGTAATTCACACACGCTTGCCAAGGCCGCCGCCAATGCTTGATAACGACCTGATCAGAATCCACAGCATCACCCACAGCGACTGGATCGCGTTGCGCGATCACCTGGCGTCGAACGGCTGGACATTAAGCAAGGGCGGCGGACTCGATCACTCCTGGGCCACCTTGAGGCAAGGCGAGTTGCTGATCGAGATGGAATACGACCGCTGGGATGACGGCGATATTGCCTATGAGCGTACGCAGGCAGCGCGCATTGAAGCGCTGCTGCCTGCGGGTATGCTGGGCGGCTAGCGCTTATTCGATCTTCACCTTCGCCGCACGAATCACCTCGCCCCAGCGCTTGTGGTCATCGGCAATCAACTGGCCGAATTCGGCCGGCGTGCTTTTTTCCAGAGTGATGCCGTTCTGGGCGAAACGCTCGGCGGTTTGTGGCTCGTCGGCGATGACCTTGATCGCGCTGCTCAGGCGTTCGACCACCGCGGGCGGCGCGTCTTTTGGCAGGACGATGCCGAACCAGCCGGAGGCCACAAAACCTGGCAGGCCGGCTTGCAATGCACCCGGCACGCCCGGCAGCAGCGGCGAAGGCTCGGCGCTGCTGAGCACCAGGCCTTTGAGTTTGCCGGCCTTGATCTGTGGCGCCAGCACGGTCACGGTGTCGACCGCAACATCCACTTCGCCGCCCAGCAGGCCGGTCACGGCCGGTGCGCTGCCTTTGTAGGGCACGTGCAGCAGGTCGATGCCAGCGAGGTTTTTCAACAGTTCACCCGACAAGTGGCACAAGGTGCCGTTGCCGCACGACGAGTAGCTGAGGGCGCCGGGACGTGCCTTGGCTTCGCTGATCAGCTCTTGCAGGGTGTTGATCTTGCTGCTGGCGTTGACCGCGACGACGTTGGGCACCGAGGCCAGCACCGCGACCGGGGTGAAGTCTTTCAGCGCATCGAAGCGCAGGTCGCTTTGCAGGTTCGGCAGAATGGTCAGTTGCCCGGCAGTGGCCAGCGACAGGATGTAGCCGTCGGGCTTGGCCTTGGCCGCGTATTCGGCGGCGATGGCGGTGCCGGCGCCGGGTTTGTTTTCAACCACCACCGGCTGGCCGAGCGAGGTCGACAGTTGCTCGGCGTAGTAGCGCCCGACGGTGTCGGCCGCGCCGCCTGGCGGGAACGGCACGATCAGGGTGACCGGGCGGCTTGGGTACGTATCGGCCTGGGCCAGGCTGGCCATAACGCCCAGAGCGAGGCCGGCGAGTATTGCGGTGGTCTTTTTCATGTACGGCTCGTTGTTCAGGATGGAAGAAAATCAGGGTTGAAAAGAAAAGGGCTCAGTCTTCGCTGAAGGCCACCTGGCGAGTGGCGCGAAAGCGCGGCAGCAGCATCAGCGCGATGATCACAGCGGTCACGATCAGCAGGGTCAGGCTCAGCGGGCGCTGGAAAAACACCAGCGGGTCGCCACGCGACAGCAACATGGCGCGGCGCAGGTTTTCTTCCATCATGGGGCCGAGGATGTAGCCCAGCAGCAGCGGCGCCGGCTCGCAGCGCAGCTTGATGAACAGGTAGCCGAGCAGGCCGAACCCCACGGTCAGCAGCACGTCGAACAGGCTGTTGTTGACGCTGTACACGCCGATGCAGCAGAACAGCAGAATCGCCGGGTACAGCAGGCGGTACGGCACCGACAGCAGGCGCACCCAGATGCCGACCAGCGGCAGGTTGAGCACCAGCAGCAACAGGTTGCCGATCCACATGCTGACGATCAGGCCCCAGAACAGCTCGGGGCGTTCTTCGATCACCTGCGGGCCGGGCACGATGCCGTGGATCATCATCGCGCCGGCCATCAGCGCCATGACCGCATTCGACGGCAGGCCCATGACCAGCATCGGAATGAACGAGGTCTGCGCCCCGGCGTTATTGGCCGACTCGGGGCCGGCCACGCCTTCGATGGCGCCCTGGCCGAAGCGCTCGGGCTCCTTGGCCAGGCGCTTTTCGATCATGTACGAGGCAAACGAGCCGAGCATCGCGCCGCCGCCGGGCAGGATGCCCAATAACGAACCGAGCCCGGTGCCGCGCAGAATCGGCTTCCATGAGCGGCGGTAGTCGTCGCGGCTGGGCAGCAGGCGCCCGACACGGGCGATTTTCTGCTGACCGGTGTGATCACGCTCCAGGTTGGCGATGATCTCGGCGATGCCGAAGATGCCCATCGAGATCACCACGAAGCTGATGCCGTCGCTCAGTTGCGGCAGGCCGAAGGTAAAGCGCTCGACCCCGGAGTTCACATCCGTACCGACCATGCCCAGCAACAGGCCGAGAATGGTCATCGCCAAGGCGCGCAGCACATCGCCTTGCGCCAGCACAATCGCCGCCACCAGCCCCAGCAGCATCAACGAGAAATAATCGGCCGGGCCGAACTGCAAGGCAAAGGCTGCCAGTGGCGTAGCCGCTGCGGCCAGCAGCAGAATGGCCAGGCTGCCGGCGATGAACGAGCCAATGGCAGCGATGGCCAGCGCCGCGCCCGCCCTGCCCTGTCGCGCCATGGCGTGGCCGTCGATGCAGGTGACCACCGAGGACGATTCGCCGGGCAGATTGACCAGAATGGCGGTGGTCGAGCCGCCGTATTGCGCGCCGTAATAGATGCCCGAGAGCATGATCAGCGCCGCCGACGGCGTCAGCCCGTAGGTGATCGGCAACAGCATGGCAATGGTCGCCACCGGCCCCAGCCCCGGCAAGACGCCGACCAGCGTGCCGAGGGTCACACCCAGCAGGCAATACAGCAGGTTCTGGACGGTGAAGGCCGCGTCCAGGCCCATGCTCAGGTGTGCGAGCAGCTCCATGATCAATCCTCAGACCGGCAGCACAGGCAGGTTCAGGCCCAAGGCCCAGGCAAACACCAGCGCACTGAAACCACCGAGCACGCTGCCCAGCACGGTCAGTTCGGTGAAACTGGCCTTGCGCCGCGCCAGGCCGCTGAGCAAGGTCATCGCCAGGGTCGCCAGTGCCAGGCCGAGGCTCGGCAGCAACACGGCAAACGCCACCACGCTGCCGATGATCGACAGCCCCGGACGCCAGGTGAACAAGCCGCCCAGCCCGACCTGCTCTTCGGAAAACGCCAGGCCGCGCAGCAGAATGAACGCACCCAGGGCACTGAGCAGCGCGCCGATCAGCAGCGGAAAGTAGCCGGCGCCCATGCGCATCACCGTGCCGATGCTGTACTCGCCGGCCAGCGCTAATGCCACGCCGCCAAAGCCCAGAAACAGCAACCCTGCACAGACATCACGGGCATCGCTGACCCGCGCGTGCCAGCGCTTCACGGTTGCACCGTGGCGCTGGCTGAAGTCGCCGCGACCTTGGGTTGCAAGGCGGCCGAGAACGACTGGTCGAACAGGTTGGCCGCAGGATATGCCTTGACCACGCCCAGGCCGCCGAAGAAATCGATGGTCTGTTGCGCACCGCTGATCACGCTGGCATCCAGCGGGCCGAGGTCGGTGCGGGCACGGCCGAACCAGCTTCGGGCAATGTCGCCGTCGGCGCGGGTGCGCTGGGCCCAGGCGTCAGCGTATTGCTCGGTGTGCGCCGGGTCCTGGCGCGCCCATTCGCGGGCTTTTTTCAGGCGCTGGAGAAAGTCTTCGATGGCCGCGCGCTTCTCGGCGATGGCCTTGTCGTTGGCGACCACATAGCTCTGCGCCGGAATCAGGTCCTTGGCGGTGGCAATCACGCGCGCGCCCTGGCGTTCCTGCTGGGTCACGTAGGGTTCCCAGGTGGCGATCACGTCCACCGAGCCGCCATCCAGCGCATGCGAGGAATCCAGCGCGCTGAGGTAGCGCACATCCAGCGAGTCACGCGGCACGCCGGCCTTGTCCAGCGCGGTGAGCAGCAGTTGCTGGCTCCACGAGCCTTTCCAGATCGCTGCACGCTGGCCGCGCAGGTCGGCCACGGTTTTCACCGGCGAGTCCTTGCGCACCAGAATCGCGATGCCGTCGAGGCTCTGCCGGCTCACGGCAACGACCTTGATCGGCGCACCGAGGGCGCCCAGAAACAGCGCCGGCGCATCGCCGAGCAGGCCCACATCGAGGCTGCCGACATTCAGGGCTTCGGCCACCGGCGCACCGGCGGTGAACTGCTTGAATTCCAGGGTGTACGGCAGGTTGTCGAGCACCTTGGCCGCTTCCATCACGGCCTGGGCGTTGTAACTCTGGTCGCCGACATTCAGGGTCAGCGCCGAGGCTGAAAAGCTCAAGGCAGCAGCGAGCAGGCCGACGGCCAGTTGCAGGGGTTTACGCACGATAAGTCTCCACGGGCCGCAGCGGCCTGGAATGGGGAGCCCGATCCGCGTATGCGGTCTCGTGACTGCCTGAGTCGATTCAGGAAAGGATGGGGGTCAGCCCTGACGGGCCGCAATTTTGGCGCGGGTCAGCGGCAGCAGTTCGCGGCCATAGTCCCGGGCGTCTTCGATCGGGTCGAAGCCACGGATCAGGAAAGTGGTCACGCCCAGTTCGTAGTAGGCGACGAAGGCATCGGCCACTTGCTCGGGCGTACCGACCAGTGCGGTGGAGTTATGGCCGCCGCCGACCAGCCCGGCAATGCCGGTCCACAGCCGCTCGTCGACGCGATCACCCTTGGCCACCGTGTCACGCAGGCGCTGGGCGCCGACGCTTTGTGGCTTGTGGGCGATCACGGGACCGGCCTGTTCGATGCGCTCGCGGGCAACGGTCAGAATCTGGTCGGCCTTGGCCCAGGCCGCGTCTTCGGTGGCGGCGATGATCGGCCGGAACGACACGCTGAACTGCACCTCACGACCGTGACGAGCCGCCTCGGCGCGAACCCTTTCGATGGTCTCGCGGGTCTGCTCCAGCGACTCGCCCCACAAGGCGAAGACATCGGCGTGCTTGCCGGCCACCTGCAAGGCGGCCTCGGACGAGCCGCCGAAATACACCGGCACATGCGGCTGTTGCAGCGGCTTGAGCGCCGAGAACGCGCCTTGTGCCTGGTAAAAGGTGCCCTGGTGATCGAAGGGTTTTTCTTCGGTCCAGACCCGGCGTACCACCTCGAGGAATTCATCGCTGCGGGCGTAGCGCTGGTCGTGGTCGAGGTAGTCGCCGTCCTTGCGCTGCTCGGCATCGCTGCCGCCGCTGATGATGTGCACCGCCAGGCGGCCGTCGAGCAAATGGTCCAGCGTCGCCAGCTTGCGCGCCGCCAGGGTCGGCGAGACGAAACCCGGACGATGGGCGAGCAGGAAATTGATTTTCGAAGTGGCCTGGCCGGCCAGCGCAGTGACCAGGAAACCATCCGGCTGATCGGACCAGTAGCCGACCAGAATACGGTCGAAGCCTGCCTGTTCGTGGGCTTGGGCGCTGTCGACGATAAAGGCTTTGTCGAAGACGGGACCGGCCGGGGCCAGCGTTTCCGAAGACAGTCGATGACCGATCATGCCGATGAATTGAACGCTCATAGGGGTCTCCTTGATAGCGAACCGTGCATTAGCGGTTATAAATTAACCGTTGCTAAAAACCTTTTCGCATAAGCTATCGAGAAGCGTGGCGCTTGTGAAATGCAATTTAGTCATAACCTAATATGAAAAAGATGCAAAAGAATTTTGATAACGATTGAACGTGCATAAACTTCAAACGAAGCGCAACTGCCTGCGCAGGAGCGAGCGCAGAGCTCGCGAAAGGGCCTGCACAGGCGACAGATTTTCCGCCTGACACGACGCCTTCGCGAGCTGGCGCTCGCTCCTACGGATTTGTGTTTTAGTGTCAAAGGGTGAGGTGTGCGAGCGCTGTGCTCAGGTCGGCCTTGAGCGAGCGTACGTCCTCCAGGCCGATATGCAGGCGGATGATTGCGTCGCGCGGGTAGTCGCCGAACTGGCGTTCGCTCAGTTCTGCCACGGTCACCAGGCTTTCATGCCCGCCCCACGAGGCGCCGAGCCCAAACAGTTTCAGGCTGTCGATAAACGTCGTCAGCCGCTCAGGCCCGGGTTCTGCCAGTTCGAATGACAATAAGCCGTTGCTGCCGCTGAAATCGCGCAGCCACAGGTCATGGCCCGGATGCTCCGGCAAGGCCGGGTGAAAGACCCGTGCCACTTCCGGGCGTTGCTGCAGCCACAGGGCGATGTCCAGCGCCTGGCGTTCGTGGACATCCATGCGCGTGGCCAGGGTGCGGGCACCGCGCAGCACCAGCCAGGCATCGTCGGGGCTGACGTTGCAACCCAGGGTGTCGCTCATCCGCGCCAGCGGCGCAAACACCGCCTCGGTGGTACAGACGCTGCCCATCACCACATCGCTGTGGCCGGCCAGGTACTTGGTCAGCGCGGTGATGGAAATGTCGGCGCCCAGCGCCAGCGGCCGGTACAGATAGCCCGCGCCCCAGGTGTTGTCCACCGCCAGCAGCACGTTACGCGCCTTGCACTGCGCGGCGATGACCGGCAGGTCGAGGATTTCATACAGCAGCGAGCTGGGCGATTCGGCGTAGACCATGCGCGTGTTGGGCTTGAACGCTGCATGCAGGTCCTGGCCGTCGGCGCGGTAGTACTGCACCTCGATGCCGAACGGTTCCAGCAGTTCCCTGGCCATGCGCCGCACCGGACCGTAGACGCCATCGGTGAGCAACAGGTGATCGCCGGGGCGCAGGTAAGCCAGGAAGGTCTGCGCAACCGCGGCCAGGCCGGTGGCGAACAGTTTGCTGCGGTGCCCGCCTTCCAGTTCGGTGACCAGGTCTTCCAGGGCAAAGGCGGTCGGATTGCCGCGTGCGCCGTAGCTGAGCAGGCGTTCGTGGTCGCGGCGCGAGCGGATGTCACGCATCTGCGCGAGGTTATCGAACAGCACAGTGCTCAGCCGGGTGATCGACGGATTGACCACCCGCACGCCTTCGACCTTCGGCCCGCGACCGGCGTGAATCAACCGGGTGCGCAGCGGTTCGCTGACCTGCAGCGGCTTGAGGCTGGCGATTTCCTGTTCGGTCATCTGCGCCATCAGGCCGGTTTCCCAGGCCAGGTATTGGCGGGCAGCCTCTTTATTGCCGTCATGGCGATCATGCACAAAGAACAGAAAGTCGATGCACTGCGCCTGGCTCAACGAAGCATCGTTTTCGATTTGCGGCAGCGCGTGCCAGGCCGTCAGCAGGCGCACGCCTTCGCGCTGTTCGGGCGGCAATTCGCTGGCGGCCAGCTGCGCCACCTGTGCGTCATCGGCCAGTAACACCAGGGGCCGCTGTTCGCCACGCACCTGTTCGGCCAGCAACGAGCGGATCGACCATTCGGCGTTCTGCGCGTGCTGCTTGCGGTAGCTCATGCTTGGACGCAGGTCGATCAGGCGTGCGCCGTGCAGTTCATCGACACCGGCGACGGGCACATCGACCGACACCGCCGCCCGTGCAGGCAAGGCCAGGCCGCTGTTCAGGCCGTCCTTGAGCACATACACCTCATGGCCCAACTGGCGCAGCCAGCTGGCCACGATCGGTGCACGCACGCCTTCGCTGTCGAAGACCACGACCCGCGCCTTGCGCACGCCGATGTACAGGTCGGTGCCCTGAATCAACTGGCCGCCCGGTGCAGGCTGCGCGCCGGGCAGACTGCCGGCGGCGAATTCTTCAGGGGTGCGCACATCGCATAGAAACAGGCTGCGCTGCGGGTCTTGAGCCCAGGCCTGGACCTGGGCGGCGTCGACCGTGCGCGCGCCGGCCTGCTCGGCCAGACGCTGGGCGCGTTGCACTTGCTCGATCAGCGGCGCGCGGCCTTCACGAGGCGGGTAATGCACCTGGCTGCCGTGCTCCAGCGGCTGGTCGACCAGGAACCAGCCCTGCGTACCGTTTTCCAGCGCGTACACCGGGTTGGGCACGCCCAGATTGATCAGGGTCTGCGCACCGATGATGCTGCGCGTGCGCCCGGCGCAATTGATCACGATCGGCGTCTGGCTGTCGCTGACCAGGTCTTCCAGGCGCAAGCCCAGTTCACCGTTGGGGCAGCACACGGCGCCGGGAATGCTCATCTTGCGAAACTCGCTCAACGGCCTGCCGTCGAGGACCACCAGCGGCCGGCCGTCGCGCTGCCAGCCGGCCAGCTCTTGGGCGGTCACCCGTGGCGTATGGCAGGCGTGCTCGACCAGTTCGCCGAAGGCCTTGGACGGCAGGTGCACACCGGCAAACAACTCGTTGCCCTCCTCCCGCCAGGCATCGCTGCCACCGGCCAGCCAATGGCCGTTGGCATAGCCCAGCGTCTGCAAGCGTTGCAGGGCGCGTTGCGCCAGTGCGCCGCCGTCCTGGTCATAGACCACCAGGCGCACAGCGGGATTGGGCGCCAGGCGCGGCGCTTCGATTTCCAGGCGGCTGTACGGCAGGTTCACCGCATGAAACAGGTGCGCCTCACCATACTGGCCGTGTTCGCGCACATCGAACAGCGCGATTTCCTGACCGTCGAACAGCCAGAGCTTGAGTTGCGCGGGGGTAACAGAGTGACTCATGAGCGAGTGCCGGTCCTTGAGTGGGGTGCGGTGAATAACAGAGGCATGCTGATCAGTAGGAGCGCGCTCTGCCCGCGATTGAGTGCGAAGCGCTCATAAAATCTCGGAAACGCTGAAATTTTATGATTGTGAAATTTTGGAAACGCTGAAAATTTACGACTGCTAACGCAGCCGGTCGCGGGCAGAGCGCGCTCCTGCTGGGGTGCCGTGAATTACAGGCCGTAGGCTTCGATCGAAGGCGTCATCTGCGACTTGTTGTAATTGATCACGCTGCCGTCTTCGCGCACGCCGTAGCGGTTTTCCAGCGACTCCAGCGGGCGGCCGTAAAGGTGAAAGTGCAGGGTCGGCTGGTCGCCTTCGACGTGGATGCCGTGCAGGTCTTCACCGAGAAAACCGATCGGGGTGCCGGGTTGCACGACCACGTCCTTTTCCAGTTCCAGCAGCGCACGCGCAGGGTCGCTGCCATCATCGCCGCGGCGGTACACGCGGTTGAGTTCCTGGCCTTGCACGGCAACGATCACCGCCCAGGTTTCGTGGTTGTGCGGCAGGGTGCTTTTGCCCGGCAGCAAGGAATTGAGGTACAGCGTCGGGCCTTCGCCGTCGTCGTTGAGGCGGTAGCGGAACTGGGTGTTGCCCTCGCCTGGCGTCGGCGCCGGGAAGCGTTCGAAGTTGAACAGGTCGCGGCGGGCAGTCAGGTCTTCGAGCAGGCTGATGATTTCAGTCAGCGCGGCGCGGTCGACGCCGCGTTCATGAATGGCGCGTACGGCGTGCAAAAAGGGCTGAATCACGGATTCGGTGGTCATAACGGCTTCTCTCTTATGGGCAGGTCTTGCAGCCAGGTTCGGGGTCAGACAGAAATGCTGTAGCGGCTCAGGTTGCTCAACACATCCGGCGCAGGTTTTGCCGGGCGCCGGCCGCTGTCGTGCAGGGCGTGGCGCAGGAATTCACGGGTGCGTTCGTTTTGCGGGTCGCGGAAAATCTGCTCGCTGCTGCCGTGTTCGGCGATCAGGCCGTTCTCGGTGAAATACACCACGTCGCTGATGTCCTCGGCGAAGCGCATTTCATGGGTCACCAGCACACAGGTCATGCCCTCCTCGGTCAGTTCGCGGATCACGGTCAGCACCTCGCCGACGGTTTCCGGGTCTAGCGCCGAAGTCACTTCATCGAACAGGATCAGCTCGGGACGCATCGCCAGCGCACGGGCAATTGCCACGCGCTGCTGCTGGCCACCGGACAATTCGCCGGGGTAGGCATGCGCCTTGTGCTCCATGCGCACCTTGGTCAACAGCTCCAGCGCCTGGCGCTCGGCTTCGGCGCGCTCGCGGCCCATGACCTTGCGCGGCGCAATGACCAGGTTTTCCAGCACCGACAAGTGCGGAAACAGGTTGAACTGCTGAAACACAAAGCCGACGCGCTTGCGCAAGGCGATCAACTGGGCTTCGGTGTGCAAGGCACTGACATCGGTGTCGCCCACGCGGATCGAGCCGCTTTGCGGGCGCAGCAGGCCGGTGATGCAGCGCAGGATGGTCGACTTGCCCGAGCCCGACGGGCCGATGATCGACACCGCCTGGCCCTTGTGCACATCAAGGTCGATGCCCTTGAGCACGCGGTTGTCGCCGAACGCCAGGTGCACGTCGCGCAGGCTGATCAAGGGTTCAGAAGGCATAACGGCGCTCCAGGCGTTGGGTGAGTCGGGAAATCGGGTAGCAATACAGGAAGAACAGCGCCAGCACGCTGAAGTAGATCAGCACGGTGAAACCGGTCAGGTTGACGGTGTTGCTGGCGATCTGCGCGGTGTCGATCAGGTCGTGTACACCGACCAGCGAAGCCAGCGCGGTGCCCATGGTCACCACCGCATAGAGGTTCATCCACGGCGGCAGCATGCGCTTGAAGCACTGCGGCAGGATGATCGAGGTGAAGATCTGCCCACGGGTAAACGCCAGCGAACGCGCCGCTTCCCACTGGGTGCTGGGGATCGAGCCGATGGCGCCGCGGAAGATCTCCGCCACGTTGGCGCTGGCCGGCAGCGCCAGGCCCACGGTGACCTTGAGCCAGTCGGGAAACGGCAGGTAATGCTTGCCCAGCTGGATCTCGAACGGGAACACATAGGTGGTGAAGTAGATCAGCACCAGCCACGGCGCGTTGCGAAACACCTGCACCCAGACTCGCGCCAGGCCGCGCAACGGCGCCACCGGCGACAAGGCCAGCGCGCCGACCAGCAGGCCCAGCACGGTGCCCAGGGCAATGGCGGTGACGCTGATCAGAATGTTCTGCAACAGGCCCACGCCCAGCGCCGGCGTCCATTGCCAGAGCGCGGCAAACACTTGCGTCAGCATCGATTCAGTGGCCATAGCCGGGCATCCTCAGGCGCGCTTCCAGGGCGCGGCCAGCCAGGTTGACGAGGTAACTCAGAAGGCCGAAGAAGCTCAGCATCAGGATCATCAGTTCAATGACGTTATCGCTCTGGGTCCAGATCATGATCGAGGCGTAGGTGATGTCGTTGACCGCAATGGCCGACCCCACGGCGGTCATCTTCACCAGGTCGATCAGGTTGTTGACCAGCGCCGGCAGGGCAAAGCGCAGCGCCAGCGGCAACTGCACGTTCCACAGCAACTGGCGCTTGTTGAAGGCCAGCGAACTGGCGGCCTCCAGCGTCACGGCCGGCACCGCCTCGATGCCGGCGCGCAGCGACTCGGCATGAAAGGCGCCCTTGTGCAGCGAGATCACGATCACCACCCAGGCAAACGGCGTCAGCGGGTTGGCAGCGCCCACCGCCTGGGTCAGCAGCATGTTCAACACCAGGAACGCGCAATACAGCTGCACCAGCGTCGGCGTGTTGCGCGTGACCTCGACGAAGATCCGCGCCGGCACCACCAGCCAGCGGCGGCCGCTGGTCAACGCTGCCGCGGTCAGCACGCCGACCAGCAGGCTGCCGATGATGGTCAACACACAGAGCAGCACGGTGGTCAGCGCACCGTCGATCAATGTGCCGCGCTGGTAGCCGTCGAGCAGAAAGTTATAGTCCAGCCCCAGACGGGCCAGCCAATCGACAAGGTGCTGGCTCATGCCGCCTCACTCAACTGCGCACAGGCAGCGGCAATGCGCCGGCCGGCTTCGATCACGCTGCTTGTGGCCGCCGCAATCGTCACCCGGAACCAGGGCGAAGCCCCATAAGCGCTGCCGGCGATCACCGCCACGCCTTGTTCGAGCAACCACTCCACCAGATCAGCGTCGCTGTCGATGCGCTGGCCGTCCGGCCGATACGTGCCGAGCAACCCGGCGCAGCGCACGAACACAAAGAAGCCGCCTTCAGGCACCAGCACGTCAAGCCCCGCGACCTCATGCAAGGCGGTCACCAGCGCATCGCGGCGTTGCTGATAGGCAGCCACTTGCGGGCGCAGAAATTCCAGGCCGCCATCGAAGGCGCTCACCGCAGCGGCTTGTGCCACCGACGACGCCCCCGAAGCGCTTTGCGACTGCACCACGGTCATGGCCTGGGTCAGCGCGCGCGGGCCGGCGCCGAAGCCGATGCGCCAGCCGGTCATGGCGTAGGTCTTGGAGACGCCGCCCACCAGCAGGCAGCGCTCTTTCAGATCCGGGGCGACATTGAGCAGGTTCAGCGGCGGCTGGCCGTCGAAACGAATGTGTTCGTACAGCTCGTCGAGCAGCACCAGCACCTGCGGATGCCGACGCAGCACCTCGGCCAGCGCCTGCAATTCGAGGGCGCTGTACAACGCACCGCTGGGATTGTTCGGGCTATTGATGATCAGCCAGCGGGTGCGCTCGCCAATCGATGCTTCCAGCTGCTGCGGGGTCAGCTTGCAGCCCTGTTCCAGCGGGCAGTTCAGCAACACCGCATGGCCGCCGTTGAAACGCACGCTGTCGGGAAAGGTCGGCCAGTACGGCACCGGCACCAGCACTTCGTCGCCGTCATCGAGGGTCGCGGCAAAGGCATTGAAGATGATGCCCTTGGCGCCGTTGCCGACGACGATTTCTGCCAGGTCGTAATCGAGGCGGTTTTCAGCCTGCAGTTTGCGCTGGATGGCCTGGCGCAAGGCGCGGGTGCCGGGGGTCGCGGTGTATTTGGTTTCGCCACGGGCCAATGCGGCCACGGCGGCCTGCTTGATGTGCTCGGGGGTGTCGAAGTCGGGCTCGCCGGTGGTCAGGTCGAGGATATCCAGGCCCGACTCACGCAGTTCGGTGACCCGGGATTTGGCGGCGGCATTGGCCGAGAGCGTAACGCGCCGCACCCGTTGGGACAATTGCAGGTTCATGGCGCCTCCGTGGGCAGGACTTTTCCGGGGTTGAGCAGCCCGCGCGGGTCGAGGGCGTGCTTGATGCGGCGCATCAGGTCCAGCTCGACCGCGCTCTTGTAGCGCGGCAGCAACTCGCGCTTGCGCTGGCCAATGCCGTGTTCGGCACTGATCGAGCCGCCATGGGCGTGCACGCTGTCGTGCACCAGCTCGCTCAAGGCGGTGTAGTTGGCCATGTGCGCCTCGACGCTTTGGTCCAGTGGATGAGCGACGTTGTAATGCAGGTTGCCGTCGCCCAGATGGCCGAAGGTGAAGTGCCGCACACCGGGAAAATGCGCCTGTAGCAAGGCGCCGGTGTGCTCGACGAATTCATTGATGCGCGACACCGGCAGCGAGATGTCGTGCTTCATGTTGCGCCCGGCGCGGCCTTGCGCCTCGCTCATGTTTTCGCGCAGCTGCCACATGGCCTCGCTGTGCGCCAGGCTCTGGGCGATGACCGCATCGCTGATCAGCTGCGCTTCGAATGCGCTGCCCAGCACGGCTTCGAACAGGCTGCGGGCCTGCGCTTCGTCCTGCGGGGACGACAGTTCGATCAGCGCATACCAGGGCTGATCCAGCGTGGCGAACGGCAGGACCGACTCGGCAAACTGCACCTTGAGCAGTTCCAGGCATTCACGCGACAGCAGCTCGAAACCGGTGAGGCTGGCGGCAAAGCCTGCGCGGGCGTGCGAGAGCATGCGCACCGCATCGGCCAGCGTCGGGAACGCCACATAGGCGGTGCAGCGCGATTGCGGCAGCGGGAACAGCTTGAGGGTCGCGGCGGTAATAATGCCCAGCGTGCCTTCGCTGCCGATGAACAGATCGCGCAGGTCGTAGCCGGTATTGTCCTTGCGCAGACCGCGCAGGCCATGCCAGACCTGCCCCTCGGCGGTGACCACTTCCAGGCCCAGGGTCAGCTCGCGGACATTGCCGTAACGCAGCACCGCAGTGCCGCCGGCGTTGGTGGCCAGGTTGCCACCCAGCGTGCAACTGCCTTCGGCGCCGAGGCTGAGCGGAAACAGCCGCCCGGCCTCACGGGCCGCCTGCTGGACATGCGCCAGGATGCAGCCGGCCTCGACGGTCAATGTGTCGTTGTCGGTGTCGACTTCACGCACGCGGTTCATGCGGTCGAGCAACATCAGCACCGAGCGGCCGCTGGCATCGGGCGTGGCGCCGGCCATCAGCCCGGTATTGCCGCCCTGCACCACCACCGGCGCCTCGAACTCGCCGCACACGCGCACGATGGCCGCGACCTCGGCGGTGGACGCCGGGTGGACGATGGCCTGCACCTGGCCGTGATACTGGCGGTGCTTGTCGCTGAGCTGCGGCGCAGAACCCGCCGCGCCGTGCTGGACGTGACGCTCGCCGACGATGCGGCACAGCGCGCCGAATACTGAGTCAGCCAAGGTCACTGCGCCGCCTGCAATGGCGCTTCGTTCTTGTACTTCTCATGCAAGTCGCGCAGCACTTGCGAAGGGTGCATGCCGGTACGCTCGCCCAGCTCGATCAGCCAGCCACTGCGGTGCCAGTCACGCACGATGGCGTCGATGCGCGCCTGGGTGTCGTCTTCGCCCTTGCGCAGCCAGATCACCGAGTCCGACGGAATCAGGTCATTGGCCAACGGAATGGCGTAGTCGGCCCATTCGTTATTGTCGAGCAGGCTGTGCATGGTCGGGCTGACGTGCACGGCGGCGACGCAACCGTTGCCGCGCAATGACAACAGCGACTCGGACTGGCTGCGGAACGCCTTGATCTCGGCGCCGTAGGTCTGCTGCAACGGCTCGATGAAGTTGCTGCCTTGCGACACGCACACCGGCTTGCCGCGCAGGTCTTCCCAGGACTTGATCCCGGCGTCCTTGCGCATCAACGCGGCGCCGCCGACCTGTTCATACGGGGTCGGCACATAGCTCAACTGCTTGGCGCGTTCATCGGTGTATTGCATGTTGGCGATCAGCGCATCGACCTTGCCCTGCTGCAAGAACTGCACGCGGTTGGGCGCCAGCACCGAGACAGTCTCGACCTCGACGTTCAGGGCTTTGCCCAAGGCCTTGGCCAGCTCGACGTTATAGCCTTGATGCTCGCGGGTCTGCGGGTCGATGGTGCCAAACGGCGCGCCGGTGAGCATCACGCCGATGCTGATCTTGTGGCGTTGCTGAATCTTGTCCAGGGTCGCATCGGCGTGGGCCAGGCCTGCACAGGCGACAAACAGGGGCGCTATCAGCACAGACAGCGCGCGCACGGAAAAACCAGTCTTCATGGTCGAAACCCTTATCGAGAAAGAACGTCAGGCGCCGCTGGCGCTGGCTTCTTGCTGCAAGCGCAGCAAGGCAGGCGATGCGGGAGTGATGTTGTTGGCTTTCTCGCGCTCGATCAGCCAGCCGCTGCGGTGCCAGCCCTTGACGATGCCGTCGAGCTTGCCCTGGATATCGGTTTCGCCGGTGCGGGTCCAGATCACCGATGGCGCCGGGTTGAGTTCCGGGCTGATCGCGCGGTAATTGGCCCACTCGCCGCCCTTGGCCAGCAACGGGTTGATCAGCGTGGCGTCATGCACGGCGGCGACGCAGTTGCTGCCGCGCAGGGCCAGCAACGATTCGGCCGAGCTCTTGAAGGCCTTGAGCTGTACGCCGAGCTGGATCAGCGGCTGGGTGTAACTGCTGCCCTGCGAGGTGCAGACCGGCTGGTCCTTGAGCTGTTCCCAAGTGGTGATCGGGCTGTCCTTGGCCAGTACGGCGGTGCCGCCGACCATGTAAAACGGCGTCGGCACATGACCCAGTTGTTTGTCGCGGTCGGTGTTCCATTCCATGTTGGCGATCAGCAGGTCGACCTTGCCCTGTTGCAGAAACTGCACGCGGTTGGCCGGCAATACCGAGACCAGCTCGACCTCGACGCCCAGTTGCCGGGCCAGGTCTTTGGCCATGTCAACGTTGAGGCCCACCGGCTGCTGGTTGGCCGGGTCGAGTGCGCCGAACGGCCCGCCCGACAGCATGACGCCGACCACCACACGGCTGCGCTGCTGGATCTTGTCCAGCGTGGCATCGGCATACGCCGACACCGCAGCGGTGCTGCCAACGGCTGCCAACACTGCACACACCAGCCGCTTTCGAGCCTTGAACAACAATGACATAGCAATTTCTCGTCTACGGCCGGGGCATCCAGCCAACTGGGCGGCATGCTAGGCAGTCCTATGCCGGAACGGAAATTCAAATATCTAATATTGTTATAACTTAAAAATCACGCTCTTAATTCCAAGCGTATAAATCCCCGTATTTACTGATACCTATCAATATCAGGCCGATGCTTTACGACGATATACATAATGATATCTAATCAATTACAACGTCCTGCTTATATGAAACAGCCCTGACATGAGCGAATCGACCCTCGATCTGGAACTGCTGCGCACCTTTGTGGCGGTGGCCGATCACCCAAGTTTTGCCGAGGCCGGCCAGTCGCTGGCGCGCACGCAATCATCGGTCACCCAACACATGCAGCGCCTGGAGCAACAGGTGGGCGTCAGCCTGTTTCACAAGCAGGGCCGGCAGAAAGCCCTGACCGATTCAGGCCGGCAGCTGTTGCGCCACGCCCGGCAGATGCTCGCGCTCAACGACGATGCGCTGAATGCCCTGCGCGACAACACCTTGAGCGGCGTGCTGCGCATCGGCTCGCCACACGACATCGCCGACACAATCCTGCCGCCGATCCTCAGCCACATCGCCCGTTCGGCGCCTAATCTGCGCCTGGAAATCGATGTGGGCCGCAGCCCGTTCCTGATGGAAGACCTGCACCGTGGCAAGGTCGACATGGTCATCTCGACACGCACCGACCCGGCCCTGCAAGGCTTTGCCCTGCGCACCTCGCCGGTGTGGTGGATCTGTGCGGCGCATTACCAGCACGACCCGCTGCAACCCTTGCCGCTGGTGCTGGTCGACGAACCGAGCATCTATCGGCGTATTGCCTTGCAGGCGCTGGAGCAGGCCGACATTGCCTGGCGCCAGGCGTACCTGGCCTCCAACCTGATCGGCATCAAGGCGGCGGTGCGCGCAGGCCTGGGCATCACCGCGCGGAGCATGGAAATGGTCGGCCCCGACATGCGCGTACTCGGCGAAAGCGACGGCCTGCCACGCTTGCCGGACGTGACGTACTACCTGTGGATACGGCCCAATGCCGTCAACCCGATCGTCCGCCAGGCCTATGGCCTGATCCGCAGGAGCGCGCTTGCCCGTGATTGAGTGCGGCCCAGGATAAACGCGCACCTACAGGGCCGACGCCTGCCGATACTGGCGCGGGGTAAAGCCGGTCAGGGTCTTGAACTGGCGGCTGAAGGCGCTGTGGTCGGTGTAGCCGCATTGCAGGGCAACGTCGGTGATCGGCAGGTCGGTGTGCAGCAGCCGGTGGGCATGTTCCAGGCGCACCTTGTGGATCATCTGTCGCGGCGTGAGGTGGAACACCCGTTTGCAGTAGCGCTCCAGTTGCGCCACGGAGATGCCGGCCAGAGCGGTCAATTCACTCAGGCTGATGGGGCGCTGAAAGTGCTTGCGGATGTAGTCGTCCACCGCGGCCAGGCGCTGGTAGGCCGGGTGGCGGTCGCTGGCCGATTGCAGGTCCACCGAAATGCCCACCAGGCCGATGATTTCATCGCGGCGGTTGTACAAGGGCCGCTTGTGGGTCAGGCACCAGCCGGGCTGGCGGCTGCCGTACAGGTGCAGCTCCAGCTGGTCTTCCAGCACCTGGCCTTTTTCCAGCACCCGTTTGTCCTGCTCGGTGTAGCCGCTGCCCAACTGTGCCGGAAACACCTCGGCACTGGTCTTGCCCAGCAACGGCGCCAGGTGCTTGAAGCCACAGCGCTGCACCAGCGTGTGATTGGCCAGCAGATAACGCGCCTGCACGTCCTTGATGAAAATCACCGCATTGGGAATCACATCGAGCATGGGCAACAGCGCCAGGGCGCCGGCCAGTAACTGGTCGAGGGTTTCCGGACGCTGCGAGGGGTTTTCCTGAGCCAGTGCTGCCAGTGCCGATTGCATCATGGGTTTTCCCTCCCGGGCATTCAGACATCGAAGCGCAGATTGCCAGACTGTGCCGATTTCGTCATCGAACCCGGTGAAAACCCTCAAGCGCCGCACCGTCGATGAGCGCACTGTAGAACCACGTCTTCCCCGCCAACCCTGCAAGGGATAAAAGCATGAAACAGGTCCGGGTCATTGATTCGCACACCGGCGGCGAGCCCACGCGCCTGGTGCTCGACGGTTTTCCTGCGCTGGCCGGCGCAAGCATCGCCGAGCAACGCGATGCACTGCGCGACACGCACGATCAGTGGCGCCGCGCCTGCCTGCTGGAGCCGCGCGGCAACGATGTGCTGGTCGGCGCGCTGCTGTGCGCACCAGTGACACCCGGCGCAGTGTGCGGGGTGATTTTCTTCAATAACGCCGGGTATCTGGGCATGTGCGGCCACGGCACCATCGGCCTGATCGCCTCCTTGCAGCATCTGGGCAAAATCGGTCCCGGCGAGCACCGCATCGACACGCCGGTCGGGTTAGTGACCGCAACCTTGCATGACAACGGCGAGGTGACCATCGGCAACGTGGCATCGTACCGCCACCGCCAGCAGGTCGCAGTGGAGGTGCCCGGCTACGGACTGTTTCACGGCGACATTGCCTGGGGCGGCAACTGGTTCTTTCTGGTCAGCGAACACGGCGAGGTGCTGGACTTGAGCCATGCCGAGCGCTTGACCGACCTGACCTGGAAGATGCTCCAGGCCCTGCAGGATCAAGGCATTCATGGCGCCGACGGCGCGCCGATCGACCATATCGAGCTGTTTGCCGACGACGATCAGGCCGACAGCCGCAACTTTGTCATGTGCCCCGGCAAGGCCTACGACCGCTCACCGTGCGGCACCGGCACCAGCGCCAAGCTGGCGTGCCTGGCCGCCGACGGCACGCTGGCGCCCGGTGAGCGCTGGGTGCAGGCGAGCATCACCGGCAGCCGTTTCGAAGGCCGCTATGAATGGGATGGCGAGCGCGTGCGGCCGTTTATCACCGGCCGCGCCCACATGACCGCCGACAGCACGCTGCTGATCGATGAACAGGATCCATTTGCCTGGGGCATCTGATTTCCCCCTTCTCTACTCCGAATCGAATCGAGGAATCGCAATGAACAGCAACCCGTTTACCGGCACCCTGCCCGCCCTGATGACCCCGTGCACGGCCGAGCGTAAACCGGACTTCGACGCGCTGGTGCGCAAGGGCCGCGAGTTGATCGATATCGGCATGAGCGCCGTGGTGTATTGCGGCTCGATGGGCGACTGGCCGTTGCTCACCGAGGCCGAGCGTCAGGAAGGCGTGGCGCGCCTGGTGGCCGCCGGCGTGCCGACCGTGGTCGGCACCGGTGCGGTCAACAGTCGAGAAGCGGTGGCGCATGCCGCCCATGCTGCCAAGGTCGGCGCCCATGGCCTGATGGTCATCCCGCGGGTGCTGTCGCGCGGTTCGTCGGCGGCGGCGCAGAAAGCCCACTTTGCGGCGATTCTGGACGCGGCGCCGAACCTGCCGGCGGTGATCTACAACAGCCCGTACTACGGCTTTGCGACCCGCGCCGAGCTGTTTTTCGAGCTGCGCCGCGAGCACCCGAACCTGATCGGCTTCAAGGAATTCGGTGGCGCAACCGACCTGCGCTACGCCGCCGAGCACATCACTTCAGGCGACGAGGCAGTAACGCTGATGGTCGGCGTCGACACACAAGTGGTGCATGGTTTCGTCAATTGCAATGCCAGCGGCGCCATCACCGGCATCGGCAACGCCCTGCCGCGTGAAGTGCTGCAACTGGTGAGCCTGAGCAAGCAGGCCGCCCTTGGCGATGCCAGAGCGTGGCGCCAGGCGCAGGAGCTGGAATCGGCGCTGGCGGTGCTGTCGTCGTTCGATGAAGGCGCCGACCTGGTGCTGTATTACAAACACCTGATGGTGCTCAACGGCGACCTCGAATACACCCTGCACTTCAACGAGACCGACACGCTCAGCAAGGCCCAGCGCGGTTATGCCGAACAGCAGTACATGCTGTTTCGCCACTGGTACGCGCAATGGTCGGCCGAGCAAGACTTCACCTGATCGCTGCCTATCCTCACCCGCGGAGCGCCCATGCAGGCACAAGACACAGCAGACATCATCGTGGTCGGCGCCGGCATCGTCGGTGTGGCCTGCGCCCTGCAACTGGCCCGGCAGAACCTGCGCGTGCGGGTCGTCGATCGTCACGCGCCGGGCCAGGGTGCGTCGTTCGGCAATGCCGGGCACCTGGCCACCGAACAGGTGTTCCCGATTGCCGATGCGTCGATCCTCAAGCGCCTGCCGAGCATGCTCATGGACCCGATGGGGCCATTGCGCCTGGACTGGAAATACCTGCCGCACGCCCTGCCCTGGCTGACCCGCCTGTTGCTGAACCTGCGAGCGGAACCGTTCCGGCGCACCGTGGCGGGCCTTCGTGCGCTCAATGAAAGCAGCCTTTCGGCCTGGCAGCGCTTGCTCGCCAGCATCGGGCGACCGGAGCTGTTTCGCCACGAGGGCTCGCTGTTGATGTTCGAGCGCGCCGAGTCGCGGGCTGCGCTTGATGCCTTGCAGGCACGCATGCGCCAGCAACAGGTGCCGGTCGAGCACTGGCAGGCGGCGCAGGTGCGCGACAGTGTGCCGGCGTTGAGCGGGCATATTCAGGGCGGTCTGTTCTTTCCGGCCACCGGGCACTTTATCGACCCTTATCAGGTGGTCGGCGCACTGGTCGAGGCGGCCAAAGCCTGCGGCGTGGAGTTTGTGCAGCGTGATGTCTCGGGCGGGTACCTGCACCCGGATGGCGTGTGCCTGAGCACAGCGCAAGGTCCGTTACAGGCACCGCGGGTGCTGATTGCCTGCGGTGCGCATTCGGCCGGGCTGACCCAGACACTGACCGGTAAACAGGTGCCGCTGGACACCGAGCGCGGCTATCACCTGATGTTGCCCAACGAGCAACAGCGCCTGCCGTTTGCGGTCACCTCGCTGGAACGCAAGTTCATCATGACGCCCATGACCGGCGGCTTGCGGCTGGCCGGCACAGTGGAATTCGCAGGCTTGCAGCGCCCGCCCAGAATGGAGCGGGCCTGGCAGTTGCACCGGTTGAGCAAAGGCTTGTTCAGTCAGGACCTGAACGTTGAAGGCGCCACGCCGTGGATGGGCTTTCGGCCCTCGCTGCCGGACTCGCTGCCGATCATCGATCATGTCGAGAACGGCCGGGTGTTGCTCGCCTTCGGCCATCAACACCTGGGGCTGACCCAGGCGGCGGTGACTGCCGAATGGGTCGCTGCGATGGTCCGGCGCCAAGCAACCGGACAGCCGGCCGAAGCGTTACCGGCACTGGCGCCTTACCGGCTGGGGCGCTTCTAGCGATTGGCGCCTCTCGCGGGCTGGAAAATGTTGACGCCTGGACCCGAGGGCCGCTTGAGCCTGAACGCGCACCACAACAGCAGTATCCAGAGCGGAATCATGAACACCGAAATGCGGATGCCGGGAATCATCAGCATGATGATCAGGATCATCGCCATGAACGCCAGGCACAGGACATTGCCGGCCGGGTACCACAGCGCCCTGAACAACAACGCCTCGCCCTTCACGTTCATCGCCTTGCGAAAGCGCACATGGGTCAAGGTGATCATCACCCAGTTGATCAACAGCGCGGCCACGGCCAGGGTCATCATCAGTTCAAAGGCATTGCCCGGCACCAGGTAGTTGATCAGCAGGCACACGCCGGTGACCGCCGCGCTGGCAATGACCGCCGGCACCGGCACGCCGCTGCGGTTGACCTTGAGGAACACCCTGGGCGCGTTGCCTTGTTCGGCCAGGCCAAACAGCATGCGGCTCATGCAATAGGTGCCGCTGTTATAAACCGACAAGGCGGCGGTCAGGATCACGAAGTTGAGGACATGGGCGGCAACATCGCTGCCGATCAACGCGAAGATTTTCACGAACGGGCTGGCACCGTAGGCATCCTGCGACGCCGACAGGCTGACCAGCAACTGATCCCACGGATAAAGCGACAACAGCAGGGTCAGGGCGCCGACATAGAAAATGATGATGCGGTACACCACCTGGTTGATCGCTTTGGGAATCACCCGCTGTGGGTTGTCGGACTCGGCAGCGGTGATGCCGATCATTTCCATGCCGCCAAAGGCAAACAGGATGAAGGCCATCGCCATCATCATTCCGCCAAATCCGTTGGGAAAGAAGCCGCCGTGCGCCCACAGGTTACTCACCGAGGCCTGCGGCCCGCCGTCGCCGCTGACCAGCAGGTAACTGGCCAGGCCGATCATGCCGATGATGGCGAACACCTTGATGATCGCGAACCAGAACTCGGTCTCGCCAAAGGCTTTGACGTTGGTCAGGTTGATCAGATTGACCAGTACAAAGAACGCCGCCGCGCTGGCCCAGATAGGAATTACCGGCCACCAAAACTGCACGTATTTGCCCACGGCGGTCAATTCGGCCATGCACACCAGGGCGTACATCATCCAGTAGTTCCAGCCCGACAGAAAACCGGCAAAGCGTCCCCAGTACTGCGTGGCGAAATAACCGAAAGAGCCTGCCACCGGTTCCTGAACCACCATTTCGCCCAGCTGGCGCATGATCAGAAAAGCGATGAATCCGGCAATCGCGTAACCCAGAATCATGGAGGGCCCGGCTGTTTTCAACACACCGGCCGAGCCCAGGAACAGCCCGGTGCCGATCGCACCGCCCAGCGCAATAAGCTGGATATGCCGGCTGCTCAGGCCGCGTTTCAACTCGGCCGTTTGATGGTTGTTCATGGCGTACCTTTTTTATTATTGGCGTATCAAACTGCCGAGATGAACACGACAGGCCATCACAAGGTGGAGCGCAGGCTCCAGAGTTCGGGAAAGAGTTCGGTGTCGAGCATCTTGCGCAAGTAACCGACGCCCTCGGTGCCGCCGGAGCCTTTCTTGAAGCCGATGATGCGTTCCACGGTGGTGACATGGCGGAAGCGCCATTGCCGGAACGAGTCTTCAAGGTCGATGAACTTCTCGGCCAACTGGTACAGGTCCCAGTATTGATGCGGCTGCTGGTAAACGATTTTCCACGCCGCCTCCACCGACTCATCGTGCTGAGTGCGTGAATGTGAAACCCGCGCCAGGCGCTCGGGGCTGATTGCAAGCCCGGCCTTGGCCAGCAGGCCGATGGCTTCGTCGTAAAGAGAAGGCGCCTCAAGGGTCTTTTGCAGCTCGGTCATCAGCTCGGGACGGTGCGCATGCGGCTGCAACAGCGGCACGCTCTTGTTACCGAGGATGAATTCGATCTCGCGGTACTGGAATGACTGAAACCCCGACGACTCGCCGAGCGAGGGCCGAAACGCCACGTACTCGCTCGGCGTCATGGTCGCCAGCACCGTCCAGGCATGCACCAGTTGATCGAAGATCCGCGACACCCGCGCCAGCATCTTGAATGCCGGTGGCAGGTCGTTGAGTTTCAGCTGCTCACGCGCGGCGCGCAGTTCATGCAGCATCAGCTTCATCCACAGCTCGGAGGTCTGGTGCTGGATGATGAACAGCAATTCGTTGTGGTCGCTCGACAGCGGATGCTGGGCGCTGAGAATGCGCTTGAGGTCCAGGTAATCGCCATACGACATGGCGTCGGTGAAATCCAGTCTGGCGTCGTGCCAGGCTTGAGTGGCATTGGCCTGCGAGTAAGGGCATTGGCTCATGGGGCGCTCCTCAGGTCACTGAATGACGGGTCTGGAATTGCGGATCGCGCCATTGCTCGGTGTCTAGCACCTCGACCAGCGCCTGCACCGCCCGCCCGACATCGGCAAACGAGGTGTACAGCGGGGTAAAACCGAAGCGCATGATGCGCGGCTCGCGGTAATCACCGATCACGCCCCTGGCTATCAGCGCCTGCACCACGGCGTAGCCTTCAGGGTGTTCGAAGCTGACATGGCTGCCGCGCTGCGCATGTTCACGCGGAGTGATCAGGGTCAGCGGGTGATCCTTGCAGCGCTCTTCAACCCGCTGGATAAACAGGTCGGTCAGCGCCAGCGATTTGCTGCGCAAGGCCTGCATGCTGGTCTTGGCGAAGATATCCAGGCCGCACTCGACCATGCCCAGCGACACCAGCGGCTGGGTGCCGCACAAGTAGCGGACAATGCCCGAGGCCGGCTCGTAATGAGGCTCCATCGCAAACTGTCGCGCATGCCCCCACCAGCCCGACAGCGGCTGCCAGACCTTGTCGCACAGCGCTGGCGACACCCAGACGAAGGCCGGCGAACCGGGCCCGCCATTCAGGTATTTGTAGGTGCAACCGATCGCATAGTCGGCCTTGGCGGCCTTGAGCTGCACCGGCACGGCACCGGCCGAGTGCGCCAGGTCCCACAAGGCCAGGGCGCCGTGCTGATGGATCAGCTCGGTGGTCGCGGTCATGTCGTACATGTGGCCGCTCTTGTAGTTGACGTGGGTGAGCAGCACCAGCGCCACCTGGTCGTTCAGCAGCGACGCCAGGTCGTGCGGCGTGTCGATCAGGCGCAGCTCGTAGCCTTGCTGCAGCAGGTCGGCCAGGCCTTCGATGACATACAGGTCGGCCGGGAAGTTGTGCAGCTCGGACAGAATGATTTTGCGTTGCGGGGCGCGTTCGGCCTGAATGCGCAGGCCGGCCGCGAGGATCTTGAACAGGTTGACGGTGGTGGTATCGGTGATCGCCACCTCGCCGCTGTCGGCGCCGATCAGGGTCGCCAGCTTGTCACCCAGGCGGGTCGACAAGGTGCTCCACTGCGCCGTGTTCCAGCTGCGGATCAGGCCTTCGCCCCATTCCTGTTCGATCATCTGCGCGGCCCTGGCCAGCGCTGCTTTCGGGCGCGCGCCTAACGAGTTGCCGTCCAGGTAAATCACGCCTTCGGGCAAGGCGAATTCATCGCGCAGTGCAGCCAGCGGGTCGGCGAGGTCCAGCTCGCGCCAGTGTTGTTCTTGTTCTGTCGACATGGGTGGTTATCCTTTCAGGGGCCGCAATACGGCGCGAACCGGACTGGCGTCCAGATGAGAAAAGCGCAGGGGCAAGGCAATCAGCTCATAGTCGCCTTCGGGCACGGCATCGAGGACGATGCCTTCCAGAATCGCCATTTCGAAGCGCTCGACCGTGTGGTGAGCGTCCAGCGTCTTGGATTCCTGAGGGTCGAGCGACGGGGTGTCGATACCGATCAGGCGCACGCCACGGCTGGCCAGCAGCTCGATGGTGGCGGGCGCGACGGCGGTGAAATCCGGGTCCCAGTGGGTCAATGGCGCCGTTTGATAAGTGCGCAACAGCACGCGGGCGGGCAAGTCATCGAGCTGGTGTTCGATATCGCCCGGCTCGACCAGTGCGCCACTGCCCAGGCAGTGAATGACCCGGCAAGGCCCCATGTAGATATCGAGCGAGACCTCACCGATCGGCAGGCCATCTGCGCTGTAGTGCAGCGGCGCATCGACGTGCGCGCCGGTGTGGGGAGACAGTGTGATGCGTCCGACATTGACCGGGCATTGCGGCCCGAATGCCCAGACGCGCTCTTCCTGAAACGGCGTGTCGCCGGGCCAGGTCGGGGTGTGCGTATTGAGTGGCGGACTGATGTCCCACCAGGGGTTTTGCTGTTTCATTGTTGTTTTCGTCCCTGCAGCCTGAACAGAATTTTATCTGCGAGGGAACAGAATTATCTTGCCAATTCATCGAGCCGATGCGATTTAATCCGCAGATTATTCGAACAAGAACATAAAAAACGAAGGATTCTGCACCCATGAAACTGGACAGTATTGACCTGCGCATCCTGGCGTTTCTGAATCAGGATGGGCGCATGAGTAATCAGGACCTGGCCGAGAAAATCTCGCTATCGCCTTCTGCGTGTTTGCGTCGTTTGCGCCATCTGGAAAACGAAGGAATCATCGCCGGCTACGGCGTGCGCCTGGACGCCGCCAAGCTGGGCATCGAGGTGCATGCGATGGTCAACGTCAATGTGCGGCAGGATATCGAAGGCTGGCACGAGCGCTTTGTCGAAGCCCTGCAACGCTGGCCGGAAGTGGCCGATGCCTGGATCGTGACCGGGGCCAGCAACTATCTTTTGCGGGTGCGCACCCGCAACCTCACTCATTACACCGACTTTATCGTCAATCAGCTGAATGCCACGCCGGGGGTAACAGACATTCGCTCCGACATCATCCTGCAAAGCCTGAAATCCAGGGACAACCTGCTCGACCTGGTGCGGCCTACCCGCCAGGTCGGCAAGGCAACGGGCTGAACAATAACGGGTTATCGATTACCCGGAGAAACCGTAGTAGGGTCTGTCAAACGCAAATCCCCGACCTAAGGTTGCTCATGACGACCCTGACGACACGCCTGTACAAGGGGCTGATGACGGCACTGCAAGTGCTGGTCTACGGCGCCGGCTGCGCCATTACCGGCATTTTGCTGGGCTCATCCTTTGACTGGGCAAGCCCGCTGCTGGCCACCGTGGTGTTGATCGTCATCATGCTGCTGCTCGCCACGTGCGTGCATGAGGCCGGTCACTGGCTGGGCGCTCGCCTGGCCGGGATGACCGTGTTGTATGTGCAGGTTTTTGGCATCGAGCTGCAATTGCACAAGTACGGTTGCCGGGTGCGCGGCTGGCGCGGTTTCAGTGGCCTGTCGTTGCTCGGCTATGTGTTTGCGGTGCACACCCCTCACCAGCCGATGCGGCCGGCGCAATTGCTGTTTGTTGCGATGGGCCCGTTGCTGAACCTGCTGGTGGGAGTGGTCTCATTGGGTGTGGGAGCGCTGCTTTGGCCGTCTCCCAACCTGCTGCTGGCCTTTGCCACGATCAACATGACGCTGGGGCTCTGTAACCTGATCCCCACCCAAAGCCGGGTGCACAGCGATGGGTTTCAGTTGCTGACGTGGTGGCGCAAACCGGACGAAAGCAAACCCGAATTTGCCCACGCGCGCCTGCTGGCCTTATACACCGCAGGTGTTGCTGCCGAACAACTGCCGGCCGCCGATCTGGCGCAGCTGGACCAGCAACCGATGCCCATGCCGTTGATTGCCCTGTCGCTGAGGCTCAGCGCCTTGCAAACCGCCGGTGACTGGCCGGGTACCTTGCGCCTGAATGAAGAGATGAAAGCGTTGCTGGCCGCCAACCCTGCTGCGCTCAAGCCCTGCGCGGCGACCATTGCGCTTCTGGAACAGGAAATGCGTTTCTGCCAGGCCATGGCTCAGGTAAACGCCGACAGCCTCGACACCCTCAAGCCCCACCGCGATGTCGAGTGGTACGCGCCCATCCTGACCCCGCGCTGCCATGCGCTGCGGGCTGCGCTGCACGGCGACAAACGCCTGGCCGAGCGGTTTTTGGGCGAAGCGCAGCGGCTCGCCGAGCAATCGCAAGTGCGGGCGCTGGCGCCGTTTGAAGCGGCGATGGCGGTGCATATCAGGGCGTTGATGTGACCTGTGCAGCCACAGCGATGCGCGCATGGTGCAGGCAATTGGTCAGGTGCAGGCGCATCGCGGCGCGCGCGCCTTCGGTGTCTGCATGGGCAATGGCGGCGTAGATCTGCTCGCGTTCACGAATATGCCAGGTGCGTTCTGTCTCGGTCACGGCGGCGGTTGCCTGCTGTACAGCGGTCATGCGCGTATTGCGCATGTGGGTCATGGCATCGATAAAGAAGCTGTTGCCGGTGCACAGGGCAATCTGCAGGTGAAACTCAAAATCCAGACGGGCGCTTTCTTCGCTGGCCGGCGCAAGCGCATTGGCCTCATCCAGTGCGGCGCGCAGGGCCAGTAACTGGCGAGGTGTGGCGCGCTGCGCGGCAATGGCCGCCGCTTCGATCTCCAGGCTCAAGCGCAGTTCGATGAGCGCCACCACGTCCAGCGCACCGCCCTCTTCATCGCGGCTGCCCTGGAAATCGCCAGAGCCGGTGGCGTCGACCACGAAGGTGCCAATGCCACGCCGGGTCTCGACCAGGCCCTCGGCCTGCAAGCGCGACATGGCTTCACGTACCACGGTGCGGCTGACGCCGCGCTCAAGGGTCAGCGCTTGTTCGGTCGGTAACTTACTGCCCGCTGGCAGCTCGCCGGCAAGGATTTTACGCGACAAGTCGAGCACCAGTTGCTGGGCCAGACTCAGGCGTCGTTCAGGAGAAGAACTCGGCATGCAGGGATCCATTCAAACCAGAAGATGTCGGAGTTAAACACAGAGTTGTACCGAATCGCACTATAATGCCCATCGGTCTTACTAGAGCCTGACAATGCCGGATTCATTAGCGCACGCCCCGAACAAACCTCGCCGTCTCGCGGAATCTCTGGTTGAACGCTTTGCGCAGCGCATGCGCGATGGCACGCTCAAGCGTGGCGAAAAAATGCCCACCGAAGCACACATCATGCAGACCGAAGGGGTCAGCCGCACGGTAGTGCGCGATGCCCTGTCACGCTTGCAGGCGGCAGGTCTGGTCGAGACCCGTCACGGCGTCGGCACCTTTGTGCTCGACATGCCTGCGCCCGAGGGCTTTGCGATTGGTCCTGCAACGATTGTGCAGTTGTCGGATGTGCTGGATTTGCTGGAATTTCGCCTGAGCCTGGAAGTGCAGGCCGCTGGCATGGCCGCCGAACGCGCCACCCCGCAAGCCCTTGCAGAGGTCGAGCATGCCCTGAAGGCGTTGTTGCAGGGTCCGGAAAAATCCGGCAGTACCACCAATGCCGACTTTCAGTTTCACCTGCAGATCGCCAAGGCTGCCGGCAACCTGTACCTGATCGACATCATGAAGCACCTGGGGACCAAGCTGATCCCGCGCACCCGGATGAATTCGGCCTATATCGGCCAGACCAACCGCAGCACCTACCTGGCCGGGATCAACCTGGAACATCAACAGATCTTCGACGCCATTACCAGCCGGCAGGTGGATGCGGCGCGTGCGGCCATGTATTTGCATCTGAGCAATAGCCGCATGCGCCTGCGCGAGGCGCAACAAGTGCAAGCGTTTTACCGCGAGTGAAACAGGCTCGCCTGCTTCACTCGGGTTTTGGCTCTACGTTGCGAAAGGTCAGGCCCTGGCTGTTACTGACCTGCCATGGCGACGCCTGACCGGTTTCGCTGAAGCGCACGTTGTCGAAGCGTGAATCCTTCAGGCCATTGATCTTCGCCACGGCCGGGCCGCTGAAGCGTACGCGCTCGAACACCAACTGTTGATGGTAGGCATCGTGCTCGCTGTCGCCCTTGACCTCAATCGCGGTGTTGGCGTTTTCCACCGTCACGTCGCTGACCCGTACATCGCGGAACTGGCCGGGAATGGTCGAGCGCTGGTAATCGAGCTTGGCGTTGGGGTCGTGGTAATCGAGGGTGAAGATAAAAGCCTGCTTGACGGTGTTGCGAATCGCCGAATCACGGAAGGTGATGTTGCGCGCGCCGCCGCCCATGAAATTGGTGCTCTTCATGCGCAGGCCGGCATCGGTGCCGTCGGACACATTGTCTTCAGCCACGATGTTCTGAATCCACGCCCCGGTATGACTGCCGGCAACGACCATGCCGTGGCCCTTGCGGAAATAGTTATTGAAGATCCACGCATCTTCCTGGGGCTTTTGCTTGACGGCATCGGCGCCGGTGCCGGCTGCGAAGTTGACGCAGTCGTCGCCGGTGTCGAAGAAGTTGTTGAACACCATGGCGCCGCGACTGTTGGCGAACTCGATGCCGTCGCCGTTGTTGGCGTCGTAGGTCTTGTGCGTGGTGTTGGCCATCACCACGTTCTCGGTTTCCAGGTTCATGATGCCGTGGTACGCCGGGTTGAGCACGGTGAAGCCGCCGTAGAAGACGTTCTTGACGTCGCGCAGGGTGATCAGCGACGAGCGCATCTGGCCGTAGGCGTCCTTGACGTTCAGGCCCTCGGCCACTGCGCGTTCGACCTGGGCCTTGGCCAGAATGCCGTCCTGCATATAGCGGGTGTTGTCGCTGGGCAGATAGAACGGCAGCGACTGGCCACGCTCGTCGACGACATCGGCCTTGCGCTTCCAGCCGTTGCCGTCGATGGTGCCCTTGCCGACGATGCGGATGTTCTCGAACGCCTGGTGCTTGCGCGGGTCACGCGGCAAGGCGTTGATCAGCGAGGCCGGGCGCACGGTGGTGGAATACGGGTACTGGATATAACCGTCGCGCGGGTAATCTTCGGCGCGCTCGGAGCCAAGCAGGGTCGCGCCCTCGGCGATTTCCAGGGTCATGTTGCTCTTGAGGTACAGCGCGCCACTCTTGTAGGTGCCCGCCGGCAACAGCACCTTGCAGCCGGCGGTGCAGGCGTCGATGGCGGCCTGGATCGCGGCGGTGTCCAGCGTGCTGCCGTCGCCCTTGGCGCCATGCTTTTTCACATCGAACAACGCCGGCACCGCCGTGGTTCGCTGCACGACGGTGGCGCTGTCAGCCGACTCCTTGCCGTCGCGGCCCACCGAACGCACCGTGAAGCGGTACTCGGTGTCAGGCGCCAGGCCTTGCGCGGTGAAGCTGTGAATGGAGATACGGTGATGGAAGTTGCGCGTGTCCTGCTCGTAGAAGCGGTCGATATAGGGCTTGGCCGGCGACACCTGGTCATTGTTGGCATTGCTGGCGCCCAGCAGCTTGCCATTGGCGTACACGCGGTAATCCTGGATATCGGCGTGGCCGGCCGGTTTTTCCCAGACCAGAATGATCTGTTGATCGTCGTAGGCAAGCGTGGGCACCTGCACCTTGACCGGCGCTTCCAGCGCCAGCAGCGGCAGGCTGAAACCCATGAGCAGCGCGGCAAAGGCCGATTTAGCCAGCGGGAAACGGGGCAGCGTTACAGCAGGGTGTACAGAGGGCATGGGGTCTTCCTTGTTATTGTATGAATCGTTGCAACGGTGGGGTTGACGCAGCGGGGTCAGGCCGACAACCCGGCCTCTTCGAGGTACTGGCTGCGGTTGACGAAGGTCGCCTTGGGCATTTCCCGTACATCCATGGATAGCGCCTCGACCGTTGGCAACAACGCCACCAGTGCCGCCACGGTGGCCGAGGCCAGGCTGCGTTGTTGCTCGGCGCTGCGGCCGGCGAACAGGTACAGCGCGACATGGACGAAATCGTCCTGCGTGTCACCGCAGCGGTAATGGGCAAAGGTGTTCAGACGCACCTTGATATCGCCCGGCTTGAACACGCCAAAGGCGTCCAGGGCATCGTGTACGGTGGCCAGCAGTACGTGCTCGCCCACTTGCCGGGCCAGGCTGACGGGACAATCGATGATGCAATGCGGCATAGCGTTTTTCCTTGAGTGATGGGGCAAGACTACAAGCGAAAGCGCGCGACCGACTCACGCAAATGCGGGGCGCTGCGCCAGCGCTGGTCTGGCTGGCAATGTTGCTGATCGCACAAGCAGACCCAGTACGGCACACGACACCATAAGCGTGAGTCGATGATGGAGCTTCATTACGCCTTCCTGTGCGTTTGAACGGGTTGCGAAAGCGACACCCGCAGTCCTCCTGCGGGCAGCGTGCTGATCAGGTCCGCAGACTTGAAAAGCACGACCCGTCAGGTCGACAAGAACAGTTTGCTGAAACTGCCGGCAATCAGACCGCAGCGCGCGGTGACTCGGCGCTGAAGTCGCGGCTGGCTTGTACCAGCATGCGCGTGTAGTCGTGGCTGGCGAGGTCCTGGCTCAACGCCTGGCTGTCGAGGCGCTCGACGATGCGGCCCTGCTGCATCACCGCGACCTTGTCGCACAGGTGGCTGACCACGCCCAGGTCGTGGGTGACCATCAGGTAGGTGAGTTTCTCGCGCTGGCGCAGGTCCGACAGCAGGTTGAGGATCTCGGCCTGCACCGACACATCGAGGGCCGAAGTCGGCTCATCGAGCAGCAGTACGCGCGGTTCCAGAATCAGGGCACGGGCAATCGCCACGCGCTGGCGCTGGCCACCCGACAACTGGTGCGGGTAGCGGTAGCGGAAGCTGTCGTTGAGGCCGACCTTGAGCAGGATGTCGTTGATGCGGTCATCACGCTCGTCCATGCCGTGGATGGTCAGCGGCTCGCGCAATGCCGTGTCGATGGTATGGCGCGGGTGCAGCGAACCATAGGGATCCTGGAAGACCATCTGCACCTTGCGAAAGTGGTCCTTGGGGATCTTGTGCTGCAGCGGCACGCCGGCAATGCTCAGCGCCCCGCTCCAGTGCCGGTACTGGCCGGCCAGGCAGCGCAGCACGGTGGTCTTGCCGGAGCCCGACTCACCGACCAGGCCGAACGACTCGCCGTCCTCGACGCTGAGGTTGACGTCGTGCAACACCTGATTGAGTGCAGGCCCTACGCCGAAGCTCAGGTTCAACGATTGTGCTTGGATCATGGACATGTCAGTTACCTCAGGCGGTGAGCCATTGCGGGTCGCGTTGCAGCACCGGCAAGCGCGGGCGGCGGTTGTCCATGCTGGGCAGGGCAGCCAGCAGGCCTCGGGTATACGGGTGTTCGGCGTATTGCAGGTCGCAGGCGGCCAGCGACTCGACCACACGGCCCGCGTACATCACCAGCACGCGGTCGCAATAGTTGCGCACCAGGTTGAGGTCGTGGCTGACGAAGATCAGCCCCATCTGCTGCTCGACCACCAGCTCTTCAAGCACGTTGAGCACCTGCTGGCGCACCGACACATCGAGGGCCGAGGTCGGCTCGTCGGCGATGATCACCTCAGGGTTGGTGATCACCATCATGGCGATCATGATGCGCTGGCCCATGCCGCCGCTGACTTCATGCGGGTACAAATCGTAGACGCGCTTGGGGTCGCGGATGTGGACCTTCTCCAGCATCAGCAGCACCCGGTCGCGGGCTTCGGCACGGCTGGCCTTGTGGTGCGCCAGGTACGCTTCGGCGATCTGGTCGCCGACCTTGACCACCGGATTGAGCGAGTACTTGGGGTCTTGCATGATCATCGAGATGCGCTGGCCACGAATCTTCTGCATGGCCTTTTCGCTGGCGTTGAGCAGGTCGACATCGCCGAACTGCAAGGCCTTGGCGGTGATCTGCGTGCTGCCGGGGTGCAGCTTGAGCAGGCTGCGGCCGACGGTCGACTTGCCCGAACCGGACTCACCGACGATGGCGAGTTTCTCACGGCCCAGGGTGAACGACACATCGCGGACCGCGTGCATTACTTTCTTGCCGTTGACGAAACGCACATTGAGCGAATCGACATTGAGTTTGATCGTCGACATAAAGCCTCCAGTTATTCGCTGCGCGGATCGAGGATGTCCCGCAGGCCATCGCCCAACAGGTTGAACGCCAGGCTGACCAGCATGATCGCGCCACCCGGCACGGCCACCAGCCACCAGCACTCGAGCATGTAGCGACGACCGGTGGAAATCATGGCGCCCCACTCGGGCAGCGGCGCCTGTGCGCCAAGGCCCAGAAAGCCCAGGGCAGCGGCGGTGAGGATGATGCCGGCCATGTTCATGGTCAGGCGGATGATTACCGACGACATGCACATCGGCACGATGTGCTTGAGGATGATGCGGGTCGAAGACGCGCCTTGCAGCTCGACCGCAACGACGAAGTCGGCCTTGCGCAGCGACAGGGTTTCAGCCCGTGCCAGACGCGCGATCGGTGGCCAGGAGGTCAGCGCGATGGCGACCACCGCATGCTCAAGGCCAGGGCCGAGGGCGGCGATGAAGGCCAGGGCCAGGACCAGGCTGGGGAACGAAATGAAGATGTCGGTGATGCGCATGAACACCGTGTCGACAATGCCGCCGAAGTAACCGGAAACAGTGCCGATGAACAGCCCGATGGGGCCGACGATGATGGTCACCAGGGCAATGATGTACAGGGTGATGCGCGAGCCGTACACCAGCCGGCTGAAGATGTCGCGACCGTATTCGTCAGTGCCGAACCAGTGGGCGGAGCCTGGCGCCTGCAAGGCACCGGCAAGGTTTTGCACCACCGGGTCGTGGGTGGCAATCCACGGCGCGAAGGCCGCGACCACCACCAGCAGCAACGCCACCAGCAATCCGGCGAGGGTCATCGGGTTGCGCAACAGGTGGTTGAGCACCCGCAGGCTGCTCTTGTACAGCGCTTCCATACTGGAAGCGGGCGTGTCGGCCTTTGGCTTAACGGCTGATTCGGTAGAAGACATGTTGGCAATCATCGGCATGCTCTCGATTTGAAATCATGGCCACCCAAAGCGCCCGCAGGCGCCCGGGGCGGTGTTCAGCGTTGTTTGTAGACGCCCAGGTAGCGGGTCGCTTCGGCGTCATCGCCGGTGAAACCCTTGACGTCCACCGCGCTGACGGCGGTGTCGGTCATTTGCGAGACGATCATGATCGGGCCAACGTCCTGGTCGTACAGCTTCTGCACCTGGTGGTACATGCTCAGGCGTTTGCCGGCGTCACGCTCCACGCCCAGCTGGTCGATCAGCTCGTTGATCTGCTGATTGAAGAACGACGCGCGCCAGCCCTGGAAGTTGGGCAAGCCTGCGTTGTCGCTGTTGTCGGGGTTGTAGACGAAGGTGCGCAGGCTGAAGTACGGGTGCGGATAACGCTCGGCACCACGGGCCACGATCATCTCGAAGTTACGGGCGCGCATGGCGCCGTAGACCTGGTTACCGGTGCCGGTGACGATGCTCGCCTTGATCCCGCCTTCGGCCAGGGTCGACTGCATGCGCGCTGCAATATCAATGAACGGCGGCTCGGACAAGGTGCGGATGGTGGTGCTGAAGCCTTGCGGGTAGCCAGCTTCGGCCAGCAACGCCTTGGCCTTGGCCACGTCCATTTTGTAGCCAGGGTCGGGCAGGCGCGCTGCCAGGCCGAGCTGCATCGGTTGCTGGTTGAGCGTGCCGTAGTGCGGCATGACCTGCTCGTCCAGGCCTTTGTAATCGATCAGGTTGCGCACCGCTTCACGGACTTTCTTGTTGGCAAATTCCGGCTGCTTCATGCTCATGGCCACGTAGTACATGGTGCCGCGTTGCAGCGGCTGGACCTGCAGCTTGTCGGAGCTTTCGATGGCCTTGATGTCGGGCGCGGCCATGCCGTAGGCCAGGTCGAGGTCGCCGCGCTCCAGCATCAGGCGCAACGATTGCGACTCGGTCATGTGCCGCACCAGCACCCGCTTCATTTTTGCAGGGCCGCCCCAGTAACCGTCGAAGCGGGTCAGCACCAGTGAGTCGTTGGCGCTCCATTTGGTCAGGGTGAACGGGCCACTGCCGGCTTCGTTGGTGACCAGCCAGGCGGCGCCCAGGTCGCCGTTTTTCTCGTGTTTCAACGCTTGCACGCGGTCGACGATCACGGCGCTCGGCGAGACCGCCAGCGAGTCGATCATCAGCAGCGGATCGGTGGGCTGAGGCAGGTCGACCACCAGCGTGTGCGTGTCGGTGGCACGGATCAGCCTCTGAATATTCTCGGCGCTGTAACCGTAGGCTTTCCAGGTCGTGGCCAGGCCGAAGTTGAGCTTCATGACCCGGTACAGCGACCAGGCCACGTCTTCGGCGGTCAGCGCATTGCCGGAGTGGAACTTGACGTCGGTGCGCAGGTGAAAGGTGATCTGCTTGCCGTCGTCACTCACGGTCCAGCGCTCGGCCAGCTGTGGCAGGTGCTTGTCGGGGCTGCCGTTGTCGCGCTTGATCAGCGTGTCATACAGGTTGGCGTTGACGCCTGAGGCATCCAGGCCCGGTGCGTTGGCAGGGTCGATGGAGAACAGGTTGACCATGCTCATGCCGACGATCAACTGGTCGGCCGGGGTCTTGGCCTGCGCCGCGGCTATCGGGCCCAGCGCCAGGATCACCCCTAGCAGGCTCATGCGCAGGGTCGGAAATACAGTCTTCATGTGAACGTCCTTCTTTTTATAGTTATTCGTGGTGTTCGCGCAGCCCTCCTGGGCTAGCGGGTCCTTGGGTCGAACACTTTGTACAAGGCATCGCTGATCAGGTTGAGGGCGACAAAGATCAGGCCGATCACCAGTACGCATCCCATCACCGCGTTCATGTCACCCAGCATCAGGCTGCTGGTCAGGTACTGGCCAAAACCGGGCCAGGCAAACACGGTCTCGATCAACACTGCACCTTCGAGCAGCGAGCCGTAGGCCAGGGCGACGACGGTGAGCAGTTGCACGAGGATGTTGCGAAACGCATGGTTCCAGACCACCTGGCGCCGCGACAGGCCTTTGACCCTGGCAGTGATGATGTATTCCTGCGACAGCTGTTCAAGCATGAAGCTGCGGGTCATGCGGCTGATGTAGGCCACCGAGTTCAGGCCCAGAATCAAGCCCGGCAGGACGATGTGGCGCAGCGCACTGGAAAAGGCATCCCAGTCGCGGGCAAGGGCGGTGTCGATCAGCAACAGGCCGGTGACGTCGGGCACCATGCCGTCGTAGGCCAGGTCGATACGCCCTGCTCCGCCCGCCCAGCCAAGCCAGGCGTAGAAGATCAGCAGGCCCATCATGCCGACCCAGAAAATCGGTGTGGAATAGCCGAACAGGGTGATCACCCGCGCCACATGGTCGCCGATGCGTCCCTGGTTGCTGGCGGCGATCACGCCCAGCGGCAAGCCGATGACGATACCGAACAGAATGGCCAGGGTGGCCAGTTCGATGGTCGCCGGGAACACCCGGCGGATGTCATCCAGTACCGGGTGACCGGTGAGCAGCGCGTTGCCGAAATCACCGTGCAGCAAATCGCTGAGGTACATCCCGAACTGGGTCCAGATCGGTCGGTCCAGCCCCATCGAGCGGTACACCTGGTCATAGGTGGAGCTGTCGGCGTCCGGGCCGACCACGGCCAGCACCGGGTCCAGCGGCATGACCCGACCAATGAAGAACGTCAGCGCCAGCAGACCCAGCAAGGTCACCAGAACGGTGCTTGCCCGGCGGGCAGTTCCGGACACGCGGGCGCCCAGAACAGAGGCAGTCGAAAGAAACATAACAGGCTCCTGAGATAGCTTTACCAATCACCGAGGTGTAAGGGGCGCGCACGCCCCTCTGCCACTCAACGCGACTTGTAGACGTCTTTATAGCGGGTGGTGGCCGCGGTGTGGCCCTGATAGTTCTGAACGTCGTGATACAGCACCACGGTGTCCGTCATCTGCGACACCGGCATGATTGCGCCCACTTGTTCGTCCAGAAGCTTCTGAACCTGCTGGTACTGCGCCAGTTGCTGGGCCTTGTCGGGCTCGACTTCAGCCTTTTCGATCAGGCTGTTCAACTCCGGGCTGTAGAACGAGGTGCGCCAGCCCTGGAAGTTGCTCAGCTTGGCTTCGTCGCGGTTGTCCGGGTTGTACACCAGCGTGCGCAGGCTTGAATGCGGATGCCGCTCGGCACCGCCACCGCCGCGCCCGACCATGATGTCGAAGCTGCGCTCACGCATGGCGCCGTAGATCTGGTTGCCGGTGCCGGTGATGATGGTCGCCTGAATGCCGGCCTGGGCCAGGGTCGATTGCAGGCTGGAGGCAATGTTGATGAACGGTGGCTCGGTGAGCACGCGGATGGTGGTCTTGAAGCCGTCGGGGTAACCGGCTTCGGCCAGCAGCTTTTTCGCCTCGGCCACGTTCAGGGTGTAGCCCGGATCATCCAGGCGCGCCGGCAGGCCCAGCGGCAGCGGGCGCTGGTTGATCAGGCCGTAGTGCGGCATTACCGTCTGGTTGATGCCTTGATAGTCGATCAGCGAACGGACGGCCTTGCGTACGCGGGCATCGTCATACGGCTTGTTCTTGACGCTCAGGGCCACGTAATAAAGGGTGCCGCGCTGCACGGTCTCGGCACGCACCTTGTCGGATTTCTCCAGCGCGGCGATGTCGGGTGCGGACATGCCCTTGGCCAGGTCCAGGTCGCCGCGCTCGACCATCAGGCGCAGCGATTGCGACTCGGTCATGTTGCGCATGACGATGCGCTTGAGCTTGGCAGGGCCGCCCCAGTAACCGTCGAAACGGGTCATCAGGATCACGTCGTTGGCGCGCCAGTCATTGAGAATGAACGGGCCGCTGCCGGCGGCATGGGTGGTCAGCCAGGCGCCGCCCATGTCATCGCCCTTCTGGTTCTTTTGCACGACCTTGCGGTCGAGAATGAACGCGCTTGGCGAGGTGGCCAGGGTGTTGAGCACCAGCATCGGGTCGGTCGGGCGAGGCAGTTCGACGACGAAGGTGTAGTCGTCGGTGGCGCGCATGTACTGGGCCACGTTGCCGGCGGTGAAGCCGTAGGCTTTCCAGGTCGAGGCCAGGGCGAGGTTGAGCTTGAGCACCCGCTGCAAGGACCAGGCGACGTCTTCGGCGGTCAGCAGGTTGCCGGACTGAAACTTGACGTCCTTGCGCAGGTTGAAAGTCAGGGTCTTGCGGTCGTCGCTGATGGTCCAGCTCTGGGCCAGGGCCGGTTGCAGGATGTCAGGTTGCTTGACGTCCTGTACCAGCAGCATGTCGTACAGGTTGGCGTTGACTTCGGACACATCCAGGCCGGTGGCGGCAGCCGGGTCCAGCGACAGCAGGTTGATCATGCTCATGCCGACGATCAGCTGATCGGCAGGTGTCTTGGCGAATGCAGCAGGGACTGAGGTCATCGCCAGCGATGCGGCAAAAACCCCCGCCCAGAATTTGGGGAGAACGGTCATGTGAGATAGCCTTTTTATAGTTATTGGACTCTCGGGCGGCACGCGATGGCGCGTGCCGCCATGCACGAATCAGTAGCTTTGTAGCGTGTTGGTTTCCACGAAGTTGAAATCGATGTCTTCGCCCAGGCCCGGCAGGTCGGACAGGTGTACGAAGCCGTCCTTGTCCATCGGGTCGACCAGGCGCGTGAGGTACGCCGGCACTTCGTCATAGTCCAGGAACGGGTGCAGCAGGCCGCGCTCGTACCAGGTGCAGTTCTTGATGGCGCCGACCACGGCGAGGTTCGCCGCACCGTTGCCGTGGATCTCGCAATCCATGCCGAACGACTCGGCCATGTGCGCCACTTTAAGGCACGGGGCGATACCGCCGACACCGGCGACACCGGCACGCAGGATGTCGCAGACATCGTTCTTCACCCAGCTGGCACGGCTGAGGTGTTTGCCGCCCAGGCTTTCAGGGCCCAGGATCGGGATATCCAGTTGCCCCGCCAGCCAGGCATAGGACTCGGCGGAGTCTTCCATCATGGGTTCTTCGAACCAGGCGAAGTCGAGTTTTTCCAAGGCGCGGCCGATGGTCAGTGCTTCGGTGCGGCTGTACCAGTGATAACCGTCGATCATCAGCGCGATGTCGGGACCGACGGCTTCACGGACGGCGGCGCAGGCCTTGATGTCCATGCTCACGCTTGGCGCGAACGAGACCGGCGGCATCCAGGTGTGCAGTTTGATTGCCTTGTAGCCGCGCTTGACCAGGGTCTCGGCGAAGCGGCCGTATTCTTCAGGGGTCGACAGACCGCCTTCCAGCTCGTCACCGCACATGGTCGAACCGTAGGCCGGAACCTTGTCGCGATAACCACCGATCAGCTTGTGTACGGGCAGGTTCAGCTTGCGCCCGGCCCAGTCCCACAGTGCCTGTTCAACCAGCGCCAGGGCGCGGTCGGTCAGCTGGCTGGCGCTGCCACGCTGCCAGTGCGCCAGGTCGTGCCAGATTTTTTCACGGTCGAATGCATTGGCACCCACCAGCACTTTGCGTACGAAGTTATCCAGCACATAAGGGCGGATGAGTTCCGGGGCACCCAGTGCATAACCTTCGTTGCCGCATTCGGTCTTGATCCGCAGCAAGGCCATCTTGGCCTGGGTCACATCGCCCGGGTGGGCATGGCCGGCGCTGTCGACAGCGCGGCGGGTTGGGTAGGAAAACACCTGGACGTTAACAGCAGTAATGATCATGGACGTTGAGCCTTTTTCTTGGATTTATGGCCGGTGTGTCGTGCCGTGAGAGCGATCCTACGTCATCATACAACGTTTGAAAAGCACCCCCCGCAAAACTTTTAAAGAGGGAGTTTTCTACGCTTATCCCTCTCATCAACCCACCGATCAAATCACTAACACCCCCTGAAAACACTGATATAGAGCCATCAATACAAGTGATATGACAACATTTCAATAAATCGTAGACAACTGAAAAGTCGTACGATAACTTATTTGGAAATTCACCACGGAGCCCGCCTACCCCTCTACACACCCGATAGCCGCACACGCCTCATACCGACCTCAACAACAACAAAAAAAGAAGATCGCATGAACACTACACTCCGCAACCTGATTGCTGTCAGCGCACTAGGCCTTTCCTTCTACGCTTGTGCAGACTCAGCCAGTATCAACTACCGCCACGGCTTCACCGAAGACGACAGCATCCACTCCGACCGGATCAAGCTCAGCTACCGGATGGACAATGGCCTGGGGCTTGCCGCCGAAATCAAATACAGGACGGCCGGCGACCGCGAAGACGTCGCTTACGACAACATGGTTAACAACGGCCATGAATTCACCGCGGACTACAACTACAAGTTGAGTGCCAATTCGTCGCTGCAGCCGGCGTTCCAGATGGACAGCGGCAAGGATTTCACCACCTACAAATTCGGCATGAAGTACAACTACAAGATCACTGATGAGTGGTACGTCGCCACCCGCGTGCGCTACGACGCCAAAAGCCTCGACCGCGACCAGATCGATCGCAGCAAGGATGACCGCGCCAAGGACAACCAGAACACCACCCGTCTGGAAGGCTGGCTGGGTTACACACCCAAAGGCCCGTGGGGCTTCGAGTATCAGTACATCTATTTCGATACCGACTACATCCGCTACGACAACAAGAAGAGCGACTACGAACAGAACCTGATCGTGCGCTACAGGATCAACAAGCAGTGGCAGCCGTTCATGGAAGTGGGCGACATCAAAGTCAGCTCCACCACCGATGACCGTCAGGCCCGCTGGCGCCTGGGCATCCAGTACAACTTCTTGTAATACCCCGCTACCGGGCAGCCTCAAGTGCTGCCCGGCTGTGCTTTCATCAAGCAAAGGCACCCGCCATGACCACGAAAAAACCCTTCAATCGCCTGCTGTTGACCGGCGCCGCCGGTGGACTCGGGCAGATCCTGCGCGAAACGCTGCAAGCCCATGCCAATGTCGTGCGCGCATCCGACATCAGTCCGATGGCGCCGCCTGCCGGCGATCACGAAGAAGTCATCAGCTGCAACCTGGCCGACAAGGCCGGCGTGCTTGCACTCGCAAGCGACGTGGACGCCATCGTGCACCTGGGCGGGATTTCTACGGAGCGCGCCTTTGAAGAGATTCTTGAGGCCAATATCCGCGGCACCTTTCATATTTATGAAGCGGCGCGCAAACACGGGATCAAGCGGGTGATTTTCGCCAGCTCCAATCATGTCACCGGCTTCTATCCACAGACCGAGCAGCTCGATGCGCACTCGCTGCGCCGCCCGGACTGCTACTACGCATTGTCCAAGTCGTACGGCGAAGACCTGGCGACGTTCTATTTCCACCGCTACGGCATCGAAACCGTCAGCCTGCGCATTGGCTCTTCATTTCCTGAACCCCGCAACCTGCGCATGCTCAGCACCTGGCTGAGCTACCAGGACCTTGCGCACCTGGTAGAACGCGCCCTGCTCGCCGAAAACGTTGGCCACACCGTGGTGTATGGCGTTTCGAACAACCGCGATTTGTGGTGGAACAACCGCTACGCGGCGCACTTGGGCTTCAACCCGCAGGACAGCTCGGAGCAGTTTCGCAGCAAGCTGGAAGCGCAGCCGGCCTCGACCACCGACGACCGCACCGCCGGCCTGCAAGGTGGCGCCTTCACGGCGGCGGGTCCTTTCGGCGACTGAGGCCTTGCAGGCCGCCAGGCCGCTATTGCCTTGAGAATCGCTGCGCCATCACCTGTAACAAGTGATCATCTTTTCCCGCCGCCCCAATCACCTGCAGCCCCACCGGCATGCCCCTCACCTGCCCCACCGGCAGGCTGATCGCAGGCAGGCCGGTGAGGTTCCAGGCGCTGGTATGACTGAGCACGGCAGCGCGCACATCGATGTCCTGCTCGCCAACCCGCACCTCGCGCGCATCCACCGCTGTCGCGGTGATTGGCACGCTGGGCGAAACCAGCACGTCAAAGCGCTCGAACAGTTGCGCCATCAAAGCCTTGAGTCGCACCTGACTGGCCTGGGCACGAATGTATTGCCAGCCCCTGACCTCACGCGACAACACGAGGCGCTCGCGCACCTCTTGCTCGAACATCTGCGGTGCATGCTGCATGCGCTCGGCGTGTACATCGTAGGCTTCGGCACGTTGCAGCATCAGCAAGGTGTCTTTCATTTCGGCCGACAGCCGTTGCAGGTCGTCGACCGCTTGCAGCCCCTCGCCAAACAGCTGTTGCGCCGCCTGGTACACCTCGCGCTCCACCTCTACGTCGACCGGGCCGAAGCTACCGGAAGTGATCCAGCCAACCCGCAGCGGTCGGCTGTCGACCAACGGCGCGCACGCCCGCCCGGCGATGACCTCGAACAACAGGCGAGCATCCTCGACCTGGCTGGCGATCGGGCCGACGTGATCCAGGCTCGACGCCAGCGGGAACACGCCCGCAAGCGGCACGCTGGCAAACGACGGCTTGAAGCCGACCGCGCCGCACAATGCCGCCGGAATACGGATCGACCCGCCGGTGTCGGTGCCCAGCGCCAGCGGCACCATGCCGCTGGCCACCGCCGCCGCACTGCCGGCGCTGGAACCGCCAGTGATGCAACGGGCATCCCAAGGATTGCGCGCGGCGCCCTGCAGTGAGCGGTCGCCCGTTGGCCCGTAGGCAAATTCATGCGTCAGGGTCTTGCCGACGATAACCGCGCCCGCCTCACGCAACCGCTTCACGCATTCGGCATCGTGCTCGGGCCTGAAACCCGCAAAATGCGCCGAGCCGTAGGTGGTGACATAGTCGAACGTATCGATGTTGTCTTTGACCGCCACCGGAATACCTTGCAACGCCCCCCTGTCCTGACCGCGCTCGAACAGCTCATCGGCCTGGCGCGCCTGCGCCAGCGCCACGGGCGCATCGACGCAAACGAAGGCGTTCAACAGCGGATTCAGGCGTTCGATACTATCAAGAGCCGCCTGCGTCAGTTCGACACTGGTCAGGCTGCCCGCGCGCAGGCGCCGGGCCAGCTCGACGACCGACTGACCGAAAAAATAACCAGCGTGAGCAGGCTTCACAAAATTCATACAAACAACTCCATCAAACCGTTGCAGGCAAAGGGGAAGGCGCAACGTTGCGCGCACCGGGACGCACCATCAGCATCGCGCTCATGCCCAGCGCCGTGGCGACCGCCGCGGCCACGAACATCGACGAGTAGCCGTAGCGTACGGTCAGGTAGCCGGTCAGCATCGGCGCGATAAACGAGGCGGTGTTGGCAATGAAGTGCGTCATGCCGCTGTAGGCGCCGACCCGGTTCGACGGCGCGGTGTCGATCACCACCGCCCAGTACACCGAGTTCGGCAGCGCATTGAGCGCATTGGCCACGGTCATCAGCGCAATCACGCCCCACACTGTCTCGGCCTGCGAGACCAGGATGAAACACAGCGTGGTCAACAGCAGGCAGGTCGCGGCCAGCCAGCTACGCGCCACTTTCAGGTTGCCGGTACGGCGCAGCAGCAGGTCGGAGATCTTGCCGCCCAACAACACGGTGAAGCAGGCGCCAGTCCACGGGATCATGCCCATGTACCACAGCGACGACAGGTTGTAGTGAAACTCGTCCTGTAGGTATTTGGGGGTCCAGGTCAGCAGCAGAAAGGTCACGTACACGAACGAGAAGTAACCGACAGCGTTGAGCAGCAGGTCCTTGTTCTTGAAGAAATGCCACACCGGTGTAACGCGGGCATCAGGTGGCGAGGCGTGAGCTGACGCGGCACGCTCCTGACGCAGGAACTCACGCTCGGCCTTCGACATGCGCGGGTTTTCATCCGGGGTGTTGGTGAAGCGTGTCATGAAGAAAATCAGCAGCGCCAGGCTGACCACGCCAAGCACCACGAACATGCTGCGCCAGTCGCCGGTCAGGGTTTGCAGACCGACCGCCACCGGCGCCGTCAGCAGCGCGCCGAGCGGTGTGCTCAACAGACCGACCGACACCACGAAACCCCGCTCTTTGGGCGTGGCCCAGTTGGCGACGCTCTTGTTGATCACCGAATAAGCCGGACCTTCGGCAAAGCCGAACAAGACACGAATGGTGGCGAACCCCGCCATGGCCGAGCCGCCCATGAACGCAAGCCCAAGATCACCTGCAAACGCAGTGGCGATCTCGAAGATCGACCAGGCCGCACCGGCGATCAGCCAGATGCGCTTGGCACCGAAACGGTCGGCCAGAATGCCGCCGATCAGCGCGCCGAGAATGTAGCCGTAACCGAAGAACCCCAACACATTGCCCCAGTCAGCCTTGTCGAAGCCGTACTCGGGAAGAATGCTCGCCGAGGCGTAGGAAATCGCGCCGCGGTCAATGTAGTTGAGCAATGCCATCAGCATGATCAGGAAGAAAATCTGGTAGCGGAAACGCGGGATAGCGGGACTGTTCATAGGATCTGACTCTTCAAATGATGGCAGAAGTCAAAAAATCGGCCGCGTCCGGCGTATTTTTATTTTTTTACCCAAACGTTTGGGTTGTCGAAATGTAGAGTCTGGAAAAGTGTTAGTCAATCGTTTGGGTAAAGATTTATATCGAGGGCCCGCGCAGCGATTGGGATAGAATCGCGCGCAGGAAAACAGACGGTTGGAAGCCTCTCAGACATGCCGAATCAAGCTCGCCCCGCCACACTGAAGTCCATGGCGACCACGCTGGGGATACACGTTTCCACGTTGTCCCGGGTACTCAATGGCGACCCGGCAGGCGTCGAGCGAGCCGCTTCGGCCGAGGTGGTAGCGCGCATTCGCGCGCTGGCCAAAGAGCTGGACTATCAGCCGAACACGCAGGCATCCAACCTGAAATTGCGCAAAAGCCAGGAGATCTGCGTGCTGATGCCGCGCCTCACCGACCTGGTGATGGCGACCATTTACGACAGCATCGACAGCGCCGCCGAACAAGCGGGCTTTCACACGTTCGTCTCCAACACCGACGACCAGCCGGTGCGACAAATGGCGCGCGCCGAGCACGCCTTGCGTCGCTCGGTGGCCGGGCTGATCGTCGGTGACTCGCACGTGGGTGAAAACCAGCCACTGCTGGACTTGCTACAGCGCAAGCACATTCCCTATGTGCTCGTCAGCCGCCAGATTGCCGGCCACCTGATGGCGGGCAGCGACGACGAATTGGGCGGCTGGCTGGCGGCCGAGCACCTGTATCAGCAGGGCTGCCGCGATGTGGCGATACTGGCAGGCGAACGGCATGCTTCCACCGGCGCAGACCGCACCCGCGGGTTCATCCGCTACTACCGCGAAAAAGGCATCACACTGCGCCCGGAGTGGATCCTCAATGGTCCCTTCGACAGCCTTACCGGGCACCGGCAAGGCGAACACCTGTTGGGGCTCAACCCTGCCCCGCAGGCGTTTTTTGCGGTCAACGACTTCCTCGCCATCGGCCTGATGGGCGCGGCGCGCGACAAGGGACTGGAGCCGGGCAAGGACATTGCCGTGGTGGGCTTCAACGACACCCCGCTGGCCAAAGAACTTTTTGTGCCGCTGACCAGCGTGCGCCTGCCATTGGCGCAAATGGGCGTGCATGCAGTGGAACTGCTGCAAAAGCGCATCAAGGGCGAGCCCGCTGAGTCGATCATTCTCGCGCCGCAATTGCAGGTGCGAGCGAGCTCCGCCATGAAGGGCCGAGGTCTGAAGCAGTGATGTCATTGCGACATTAATCGAAAAAAATCGTTCTCGAACTGTACAAAAATATACTTTTGTACAAGTAATTTGAAAGTTATTAGGATCCCCTCCACGCAGCGTCCGACATGTCTAGCCACATAAGAACGCTGTCGGCCAGAAAGCCGGAAAAGGCTCGGCCGCATGAGAAAAAGGACCGTTCTCACTCCTAAAACATTTCAAAAGCGCCCCGCTTCGGGCCGTGAGAACGTCTATGAATATTTTGACTCCTGCCATAAGCGTGGCCAACCGGCTGCGCTTTCCTGCCAAGTTCAGCCTGCTGGCAATCATTGTCCTGATTCCCCTGCTGATGCTCGGTACACGCCTCATCCATCAGATCAACAACAGCCTTGAAAGCATCAACTCTGAACAGCTGGGTCAGCGCTATCTGATGGATGTGACGCCGGTGCTCAGGCTATCGATGCTGCAACGAGCCCTGACCAATCGCTTGCTGAGCGGTGATCCAACCGCGCAATCCGACGTGTCGGCGAACCAGGTCAAGCTGGAAGATGCCTTCACCAGGCTTGAAGCCACCGACATGCAGTTCAATCGCCAACTGGAAACCGGCGATCGTGTACCGCGTCTTCATTCAGGGGCGCGACAACTGATCGAACGCGCCCGGAACAATGCCGACCAGGCCAAAATGTTCGACGACTGGAATGATCAACTGACCGAGACATTGAATTTCGTTTACTTCGTGTCTGCGACATCAGGGATGGTACTGGATGAAGATTTCGCATCGCTGTTCATGATCGACCAAAGCACGATCAGGCTGCCCCGGCAAATCAACATCGTCGGACAACTGCGCGGCATCGCGAGCGGGCTGCGCAATGGCGAGGTGCTCAATGACAGCACCCGCTCAGTGATCAAGTCATTGCTCAAGCAAGAAGTGCTGATCCGTAAAGAGTTGCAGCAAAGCCTGAGTTTGTTGCGCCGCAAGGAACCTGCACTCGCCGACACAATTCAGGCACCGGTGACCCGCTCACTGGCGGACCTGGACAGCTTTCGCGAGGACCTTGAGTCGGTCATCGCCTCGACCAGCGAAACACTGGGCGGCGTACAAAACCTTCCCGCCAAGGGCAATGCTGTCGTGGCCGAACTGTATAAGGCTCAGGACATCCTGCAGGATGCACTGCTGAACCTACTGGCCCAACGGGCCCAGGAGCAGGCCACTGAACGAGCCTTGCTGCTCGGTATGTTTGTCTTGATGGGCTTGCTGCTTGTCTATGCATTCAGCGGCATTTACAGCGCCATGCGCCACGCCATCAATCAAGTGCTGGAGGCTACGCGCCTTATCGCTCAGGGTGACCTGACGGCCCGCGCTCAAGTGCCAGGCAAGGATGAAGTCGCCGATGTGGGGAACGCCCTGAATCATATGGTCCAGGCCTTCAGCCTTTCACTTGCCCAGGTAGAGCGCAGCTCGCAATCGGTAGCGGATGCCGCCATCCGCATGGGCCTGTCGATCGATCGTGCCAAGCACTCGATGCATGCCCAGCAAAGCGAAACCGAGCAAGTCGCTACCGCCATCAACGAGATGACCACCAGCGTTGCCGATGTTGCGCAAAACACCGAAGGTGCAGCCCAGGCCGCAGCGCAGGCCAGCCAGGCATGTGGCTCGGGCCTTGCCATGATGCAGCAAACCCGGATAACCGTTGAAACATTGACTCATGAAGTCGAACTCAGCGCTCAAAAGGTGTCGGCGCTCGCTGAACACAGCAATCAGATCGGCGGGGTCATCGAGGTCATTCGCAATATTGCCGACCAAACCAATCTGCTGGCGTTGAACGCCGCCATCGAGGCCGCTCGTGCAGGCGAACAGGGTCGCGGCTTTGCCGTGGTGGCCGATGAAGTCCGGACCCTGGCCTCACGCACGCAAAATTCCACGGAGGAAATTCGCCGGATCATTCAGGCATTGCAACTGGCAACCTCAGCGACCGTCGAGCAAATGAAAGCGAGCAAACAACGCACCCAGGAATGCATTGAATCCGCCGATCAGGCCTCAACGAAGCTGGATGCGATCAACGAGGGCGTCGATCAGATTGTGGGCATGAACACCCAGATTGCCAGCGCGGCAGTGCAGCAACATGCCGTGTCGGAGGACATCAATCGCAACGTGACCGAAATCCGTAATGGCAGCCAGGCACTGATGGAAGGCATTGAAGATAATGCGCACACCGCAGAAGAACTCTCGCAGCTAGCAATGGAGCTGCGCACCGTGGTGGCGCGCTTCAAACTGTGAATGCACAAGGCCGGTAGCGGCTATCGCCGGACTTTGCGATAGCCCACAACGAAAAAAGGACCCGAAGGTCCTTTTTTCAATCGCTTGCAGAACTCATCAGAACCCTACAGCGCACTACGTATATGGAGCGGGAAACGAGACTCGAACTCGCGACCCCGACCTTGGCAAGGTCGTGCTCTACCAACTGAGCTATTCCCGCATTGTTGCTGTAAAAAAAACACCCCGAACAAGTCGAGGCGTTTTCTTTGCCTTGAAGCCCTAAAGCTTCAACGCCATATTTGGAGCGGGAAACGAGACTCGAACTCGCGACCCCGACCTTGGCAAGGTCGTGCTCTACCAACTGAGCTATTCCCGCTTAATGGCGTCCCCTAGGGGACTCGAACCCCTGTTACCGCCGTGAAAGGGCGGTGTCCTAGGCCACTAGACGAAGGGGACGTTGCCCGAAACATATTCATAATGTTTCAAACTACCAGAAGGTGACAAATGGTCACTTTCTGTTTTCACCAGTACCGCCTGAGCAGTGCTGCTTGAAACTGGAGCGGGAAACGAGACTCGAACTCGCGACCCCGACCTTGGCAAGGTCGTGCTCTACCAACTGAGCTATTCCCGCTTATATGGCGTCCCCTAGGGGACTCGAACCCCTGTTACCGCCGTGAAAGGGCGGTGTCCTAGGCCACTAGACGAAGGGGACACACTACAACTTCACTCCCTACCGCGTTTCGCTGTGTGCTTTACGCTGTAAGTGGCGCGCATTCTATGGATGGATTGAAAGGTCGTCAACCCCCATCTGAAAATTTATTTAAATCAAATACTTCGTGATGATTGATGGTCCAACCGCAGGTCGCCTCATGCGCTGCAAGCATCAAGATTTTGCCGCGCAAGCGGATAACAACATCTAGGCGCAATAGTGCTTAGCCACTACACTCGCCATCAATTACCTGGACTACAAAAGAGGTCTGCACAGTGACACCACTCATGATCACGGTGCTCATACTGGTTGGTATCGCACTGCTTATAGCAATCGGTTACCTGAACCATGTGTCTGAGAACAAAAAGCTGGACAAGGCACGCCATAAAGTCGAACTCAACGACCGCCTGCGACGCTGCTCGGAAATAAGTGAAACCTTCCCCGGGCAATTGATGACGCCTGCTCTCAAGCTGTTGCTGACGCGCCTTGAGCTTAATGTTGTGCAGCGCATGCTGAACCTGGAAAAGACCAATGCGCAGCTCAAGTTTCGCGCAGAAGAACTTGAAGAGCTGGTTGCCAAGGGCGAGGCGATTCCGATCACCAACCCCGTGGCGGCGATTCAGACCGAAGCCAAGGCCAAGGATGTGCGCTTCCTGCTTGAGGCGCTGCATGCCCAAGTGACCCGCGCCGCCCACGATGGCTTTCTGCACACCAGCGAAGCGAAACACTGGATTCGCGAGATCCGCCATATCCTGGTGCTGCTGCACATCGAGTTCTTCAATACCCTTGGCCAGGAAGCGATGAACCAGGAGCAGCCAGGCCAGGCGCGCCTGGCCTTCGAACGTGGTGTGAACTACCTGCGCAATCAGCCGGACCCTGTGACCTACCAGAACCAGCTGGCGACCATGGAAAAGCAACTGGCTCGCGTCAACTCGATCGTGCTGACCAACACCGCACCGACCGAAAACGACGAGAACGCCCTGACCGAAGGCTTGAAGGCCGACGCCGAGCAGACCGAATGGAAGAAGAAGGTCATCTACGACTGATGACCGCTGTGCCGGTGCGCATGACCCGCATGCGCACCGCAGACAGGCTCAGCAGTCGCTGGCCTGCAGAAAGATCGCCGCCAGGCGCTCGATACCTTCCTGGTCCTGTACGCTGAAACGCCCCAGCCGCGGGCTGTCCAGGTCCAGTACGCCGATCAGGCGCCCTTGCTTGATCAATGGCACCACCAACTCACTGTTCGAGGCACTGTCGCAGGCGATGTGACCGGCAAACGCATGCACGTCTTCGACACGCTGAGTCTGCAGGCTTTGCGCTGCGGCCCCGCACACCCCGCGCCCGAAGGGAATGCGTACACAGGCGATCTGCCCCTGAAACGGCCCCAGTACCAGCTCTTCATCGCGATTCAGATAAAAGCCTGCCCAGTTGAGGTCTTCGAGCTGGGTATAAAGAAAGGCCGAAAACTGCGCGGCATTGGCAATGAAATCACGCTCGTCAGCCAGCAGAGACTGCAACTGGGCCGCCAGCAGTGCATAACCTTGCAGGCCTTCGCCGGCTTCGCTGAGGTCGATCATGGGCGTTGCTCCAGCAGTTGCAGGCCAACCCAGTAACGGGCGAACTGATAGGCACAGCGACCATTACGGTTACCGCGGCCGGTGGCCCAGCGCACCGCCAGAATATCCAGCGCTTCGTCGCGCTGCCATTTCAGGTCAGCGGCAGCGGCCAACTGGCCGACCCAGTGTTCGACCACATCCAGATAATGCGACTGGGTAAAAGGATAGAACGACAGCCACAGGCCGAACCGGTCTGACAACGCGATCTTGTCTTCGACTGCCTCGCTGGGGTGCAACTCGCCGTCGACGTGCTTCCAGTTGAGGTTATCGCTCTCTTTTTCCGGCACCAGGTGGCGGCGGTTGGAGGTGGCGTACAGCAGAACGTTGTCGGGAGCCTGCTCCAGCGAGCCATCGAGCACGCTCTTGAGCACGCGGTAGTCACCCTCCCCCGACTCGAACGACAGGTCGTCGCAGAACAGCACGAAGCGCTGTGGCAGCGCCTGCAATTGCTCGACCAGACGTGGCAGGTCGCCCAGATGATCGCGCTCGATCTCGATCAGGCGCAGGCCGTCAGCGTGGTACTCGGCCAGCAAGGCACGCACCAGCGAAGACTTGCCGGTGCCGCGCGAGCCCCAGAGCAAGGCATGGTTGGCAGGCAGGCCGTCGATGAACTGGCGGGTGTTGCGCCCCAACTGGTCGCGCTGCAGGTCCACCCCGATCAGGTCGGACAAGCGCATGTCCAGGCTGACCTCAAGGGGCAACAAGTAGCCACTGCGGCCTTCGCGCACCCAGCGCGCGGCCAGGCTGTGCGACCAGTCGACGGCCTGGCGCGGCGCAGGCAACAAAGGCTCAAGGCGGGCCAGTACCGTTTCTGCGCGTTCAAGAAAAGCATTGAGCCGGGAATCCACTGTAACTCCTTCTATATTGATCGATTTAACCCGACCTTCATCGGCTATGCTACGTGCGCAATGCAGACCGGAAGTAGCATTAACCTATGGATATAGCCTTTACCAAGAGGTTGTCGTTCAAACAGGCGCGTCTTGCCGTGGCGATCGGCTTCGTGCTCGGAACGCTGCTCAGCCTGTTCCAGATTGGCCTCGATTATGCCAGCGAAGACGCCTCCATCGATCGTGAAATTCACGCGCTGCTGGAAATCAGCCACAACCCGGCCTCGCGGATTGCCTACAACCTGGACGCCGAACTGGCCCAGGAACTGACGCTGGGCCTGCTGCACTCATCGGCCGTGATCAGTGCGCGACTGACCGATAACAACAATATGGTGCTGGCCAGTGTCGATCGCCCCATGACCACCGGGCGCTATCGCCTGCTCAGCGATTACCTGTTCGGTGAAAGCCGCGAATTCGAACAGCGGCTGAGCCTGGACAGCATGCCCAATGAACCCATCGGCACCCTGCGCCTGACCGTCGACACCTTTGCCTTCGGCAGCCCGTTTCTGCAACGCGCCGAGATCACCCTGCTCAATGGCTTTGTGCGCAGCCTGGTGTTGGCGGCGATCCTCTGCAGCCTGTTCTATATGACCCTCACCAAGCCGCTGGTCGACTTGATCCGCGCCCTCACCGTCCACGACCCGCGCCGCCACGAGCAGGACAGGATGATCTGCCCGCCCGGCCATGAACACGACGAGATCGGCGTACTGGTCAAGGTGGTCAATGGCCAGATTGCAACCGTGGCCAGCGAGTTTGCTCAGCGCCGCGAAGCCGAAGACCGGCTGACCCGGCATCTTGATGAGCTGGAAAACATCGTGGCCGCCCGCACCACCGAGCTCAAGGCCAGCAACCTGCGCCTGAGCCAGTCCAACGAAGAACTGCAACTGGCACGCAGCACCGCGCTGGACATGGCCCAGGCCCGCTCGGCATTTCTGGCGCACATGAGCCACGAGATCCGCACCCCGCTCAATGGCCTGCTGGGCATGCTGGCACTGTCACTGGACGGCCCGCTCGGCCCTGAGCAGCGCCAGCAACTGATGATCGCCCACGACTCGGGCAAGGTGCTGGTCGAGTTGCTCAACGATATTCTCGACATGTCCAAATTCAATGCCGGGCATCTGGAGTTCGAGCGCATTCCCTTTGACCTGTGTTCGCTGGCCGAAGACACCGCCATCCTGCTTTCGCAGAACACCGCGCCCAGCGTTGAGCTGACCTGCCTGATTGCGCCGGACTTCCCGGCCTCGGTGCTGGGCGACCCGACGCGGGTGCGGCAGATCGTCAGCAACCTGCTGTCCAACGCCTTGAAGTTCACCCGCTTCGGCCGGGTGGATGTGCGGCTGAGTCATTATCTGGACAATGACAGCCAGAGCCATCAGGTGCGCATCGAAGTCCGTGACACCGGCATCGGGATTGCCCGGGAAGCCCAGGCAAAAATCATCCAGCCGTTTACCCAGGCCGAAACCGCGATCACCCGGCAGTTTGGCGGCACCGGCCTGGGCCTGGCGCTGACCCATAACCTGTGCGAGGCCATGAACGGCCGGTTGTCCATCGAATCGCAGCCCGGATTCGGCAGCCGCTTCAGTGCCGAACTGCCGTTGCCGGTGCACCTCGATACCGTGCCCCATGCGCGCCTGAGCGGGCGGGTCACGGTGATCAGCATGGCCGGCAGCGGCCTGGTCGAACTGCTCGGCAAGCAGTTGCCAGGCTGGGGCGTCACGCTGGAACGGCGCAGCATCGATGAGGCCAGCACGTTTCTGGAAGCCGAAACCCGCCCCGACCTGCTGATCACCGACTGCCCCGAATGCCTGTTCGATATTCGCCGTGGCACCTCGGTGCCGATTCTGCTGGTCACCGCCTATGGCAATTTCATGCCCGCCGAACAGGTCAGCGCTCTGGCGCCACTGCAACAACTGGCCAGACCTCTTGCACGCAATGCGCTGTACCAGATTTTGCGCCGCGCCCTGCGCCAGGAAACGCCTGACGGTGAAGACCACCCCAAGGAAGCCACCGCGCCGTGCAAGGCGCGCGTGTTGCTGGTCGAGGACAACCCGGTCAATCAGATGGTCGCCAAAGGCATGCTCAACAAGCTTGGCTGCGAGGTCACGATTAGCGCCCACGGCGGCGAGGCGCTTGAGGCACTGGAGCACACCTCGTTCGATCTGGTCCTGATGGACTGCAACATGCCGGTGATGGATGGCTATGAAGCCAGCCGACAGATTCGCCACAGCGGGCGCTGGCCAGACTTGCCAATCGTCGCACTGACGGCCAATGCCATGCCTGAAGAGCGCGAACGCTGCCGGGACGCCGGAATGGACGACTATCTGGCCAAGCCGTTTCGTCGTGCAGAATTGCTCAGTGTGCTGGATCAGTGGGTGCCGGCAACCCAGGAGCCCACTGGCTTGCCGCACATTGCACAGTGATTGCCGGCTGTGATCGCAGGCTTATGAAAGCAGCGCTTCGATCTGCGCTTCAAGGGCTTGCGGCTTGACCAGCGGCGAGAAGCGCTGAACCTGCCCATCCCGGGTGATCAGGAACTTGGTGAAATTCCACTTGATGCGCTGGCTGCCCAACAGGCCGGGCGCGCGTCGCTTGAGTTCGACGAACAGCGGGTGCGCCGCATCGCCATTGACGTCGACCTTGCCGAACAGCGCAAAGCTGACACCGAAGTTCAACTCGCAAAACTCGCCGATCTCCTTCGCGCTGCCTGGCTCCTGGCGGCCGAACTGGTTGCAGGGAAAGCCCAGTACCACCAGCCCGCGCGCCTTGTAACGCTGCCAGAGTTGCTCCAGCCCCTTGTATTGCGGGGTGAAGCCGCACTGGCTGGCGGTGTTGACCACCAGCGTCACCTTGCCTGCAACATCGCCGAATGTCTTGCGCTCACCCGTAAGCGTCGTGCAGGGGATGCTCAGCAAATCGTCGCTCATGGTCAGTTCCGTGTCAGTCAGATGGGGTTGCAGTGTCACGCGGCACCAGGGTCAGGCACACCGAGTTGATGCAGTAGCGCAGACCGGTCGGCGGCGGGCCATCGGGAAAAACATGCCCCAGGTGCGCATCGCAACGCGCACAGACGGTTTCAGTGCGGATCATGCCGTGGCTGATATCGCGCACCTCGACCACAGCACCGTCGTCGATCACGTCATAAAAGCTGGGCCAGCCGCAACCGGAGTCGAACTTGGTCTTCGAGTCGAACAACGCCAGGTCGCAGCACACGCAATGATAGACGCCGTCTGTCTTGGTGTCGGTGTATTTGCCGGTATACGGCCGCTCGGTCCCTTTAAGGCGACACACCTGATATTGCAGGGGGTCGAGCATCGCTTGCCACTCTTCACGGGTCTTTTGCAACTTGTCCACAGGTACACCTCCGCATCCGAAAAACCCCGATCTGTGTCTTTTCCACAGGTCGGGTGGCACGTATGATTGCGCCTCATCAGTCGTCAGTCTGTCACCCGCTTCTGACCCAGACAAACCCAATTTTTCACGGCCTTCGTGCCGTCAGACCGTTGCTCAGGCAATCGCACGTCCATTTTCGGGATCTTCCACATGCAGTTCAGCAAATCGAACAAGCTCGCCAACGTCTGCTACGACATTCGCGGGCCTGTGCTCAAGCACGCCAAACGCCTGGAAGAGGAAGGCCATCGCATCCTCAAGCTGAACATCGGCAACCCGGCGCCATTCGGTTTCGAGGCGCCGGATGAAATTCTTCAGGACGTGATCCGCAACCTGCCTACCGCACAGGGCTACAGTGACTCCAAGGGCCTGTTCAGCGCCCGCAAGGCGGTCATGCAGTATTACCAGCAGAAACAGGTCGAAGGTGTCGGCATCGAAGACATCTACCTGGGCAACGGCGTCTCCGAACTGATCGTGATGTCGATGCAGGCACTGCTCAACAACGGCGACGAAGTGCTGATTCCGGCCCCGGATTACCCGCTGTGGACGGCAGCCGTGAGCCTGGCCGGCGGCAACCCGGTGCATTACCTGTGCGACGAGCAGGCCAACTGGTGGCCCGACCTTGCCGACATCAAGGCCAAGATCACCCCCAACACCAAGGCCCTGGTGATCATCAACCCGAACAACCCCACAGGCGCCGTGTACCCCAAAGAGGTGCTGCTGGGCATGCTGGAGCTGGCACGCCAGCACAATCTGGTGGTGTTCTCCGACGAGATCTACGACAAGATTCTCTACGACGAGGCTGTACACATCTGCACCGCTTCGCTGGCACCGGACGTGTTGTGCCTGACCTTCAACGGGTTGTCCAAGTCGTATCGCGTGGCGGGCTTCCGCTCCGGCTGGCTGGCCATTTCCGGTCCCAGGCACACCGCGCAAAGCTATATCGAAGGCATCGACATGCTGGCCAACATGCGCCTGTGCGCCAACGTGCCGAGCCAGCACGCCATCCAGACCGCACTGGGCGGCTACCAGAGCATCAATGACCTGGTGCTGCCGCAAGGCCGTCTGCTGGAGCAGCGCAACCGTACCTGGGAGTTGCTCAACGATATTCCCGGCGTCAGCTGCGTCAAGCCGATGGGCGCACTGTATGCGTTCCCGCGGATCGACCCGAAGGTCTGCCCGATCCATAACGACGAGAAATTCGCCCTCGACCTGCTGCTGTCGGAAAAGCTGCTGATCGTCCAGGGCACAGCGTTCAACTGGCCATGGCCGGACCACTTCCGCGTGGTGACCTTGCCGCGCGTCGATGACCTGGAACAGGCCATCGGTCGCATCGGCAGCTTCCTCAAAGGCTACCGCCAGTAACAGCCTGCCTGCCGTCCCTGCCCTCTTCGGGCAGGGACAGTCACTGCCCGCCCCGCCTGCACCTCTCTCAGCGTACGTTCAGCCTGAGCGGTTTACGCTTGCCTGAAAGAAAACGACACAGTTTGAAATAGTCCCTCAGTTGAATAGCGACTGGCATCGCCTTATATACCCGGCATCGCGTTACATATTTGTTCCGAGGAGAACGTTTCGACCATGATGCGCATCTTGCTGTTTCTGGCCACCAACCTGGCGGTGGTGCTGATTGCCAGCATCACCCTGAGCCTGTTCGGCTTCAACGGGTTCATGGCGGCCAACGGGGTGGATCTGAACCTCAATCAGCTGCTGGTGTTCTGCGCCGTGTTCGGGTTCGCAGGTTCGCTGTTCTCACTGCTGATTTCCAAATGGTCGGCAAAGATGAGTACCGGCACGCAGATCATTACCCAGCCCCGCACCCGGCATGAGCAATGGCTGCTACAAACCGTCGAGCAACTGGCCCGCGAGGCCGGCATCAAGCCCCCGGAGGTCGGTATCTTCCCGGCCTACGAGGCCAATGCCTTCGCCACCGGCTGGAATCGCAACGATGCACTGGTGGCGGTCAGCCAGGGCATGCTGGAGCGTTTTTCGCCCGATGAAGTCAAGGCGGTTCTGGCTCATGAAATCGGCCACGTGGCCAACGGCGACATGGTCACCATGGCGCTGATGCAAGGCGTGGTGAACACTTTTGTGATGTTCTTTGCACGCATCATCGGCAACTTTGTCGACAAGGTGATCTTCAAGACCGAGAACGGCCAGGGCATTGCGTATTACATCACCACGATCTTCGCCGAACTGGTACTGGGCTTTCTGGCCAGCGCCATCGTTATGTGGTTCTCGCGCAAGCGCGAATACCGCGCCGACGAAGCCGGTGCGCAACTGGCCGGCACACAGGCCATGATTGGCGCCCTGCAGCGCCTGCGTTCCGAACAGGGCGTGCCGGTGCAAATGCCCGCAACGCTGAGCGCCTTCGGTATCAACGGCGGCCTCAAGCATGGCCTGGCAGGCCTGTTCATGAGCCACCCGCCGCTTGAAGAGCGCATCGAGGCCTTGCGCCAGCGCGGCTGATCATCTGCTGAAGCTGTGAAGCTGGAGTTACCAAAAGGGCGACGTGAGTCGCCCTTTTTGCGTCAGACACTTCAACAAATTCGATCATTGAACCGCAGAACTTATATTAGATCTGGATCGATCTTGTGCCTGAAGATAGGCCATTGCCCATTTTCAGGAGACCCTTCATGTTTCCCAGCCTGTTCATTTCCCACGGCTCGCCCATGCTGGCGCTGGAGCCCGGCGCTAGCGGCCCTGCCCTTGCACGTCTGGCCGCCGAATTGCCACGCCCACGCGCCATCGTCATTGTCTCGGCGCACTGGGAAAGCGCGCGCCTGAGCGTCAATATCAACCCGCAACCGGAAACCTGGCACGACTTCGGCGGCTTCCCGCCCGAACTGTTTGCCGTGCAATACCCCGCTCCAGGGGCACCTGAGGTCTCCAGAGAGGTGATCGAGCAACTGGAGGCCAACGGTTTGCCGGTACAGCCCGACAGCCAGCGGCCGTTTGATCACGGCGTCTGGGTGCCGCTGTCGCTGATGTACCCACAGGCCGATATCCCGGTCGTGCAGGTCTCCCTGCCCAGCCGGCTGGGACCCGCCTTGCAGACCCGTGTCGGCCGGGCGCTGGCCGGATTGCGCGAACAGGGCATTCTGATCATCGGCTCCGGCAGCATCACCCACAACCTGCGTGAGCTGGACTGGCACGCCGGGCCCGAACACGCCACCGGCTGGGCGCTTGAGTTTCGTGACTGGATGATCGACACGCTGGCCAGCGATGACGAGGCCGCGCTGCACGACTATCGCCGCCTCGCACCGCACGCCGCGCGCAACCATCCCAGCGACGAGCACCTGCTGCCGCTGTACTTTGCCCGCGGCGCTGGCGGCGAGTTCAGCATTGCGCACCAGGGCTTTACCCTGGGCGCGCTGGGGATGGATATCTATCGTTTCGGCTGATACGCGCACAAAAGATACAGGCAAAAAAAATCCCCGAACCAGTCGGGGATTTTTTTAACTCAGACTGAATCAGTCTTCGCGATACCGGCGCAGCTTCAGTTGCTTACCAGCGACACGGGTGTCTTTCAGCTTGGTCAGCAGACGCTCCAGGCCTTCTTCCGGCAGTTCAACCAGGCTGAAGCTGTCACGGATCTGGATACGACCGATCGCGTCACGTGCCAGGCCACCTTCGTTGAGGATGGCGCCGAGCAGGTTCTTGGCGGCGATACCGTCACGCGCGCCCAGCGCGGTACGGCAACGGGCACGGCCTTCGGCCAGCGGCAGCGGAGCACGACGCTCGCGCTCTGGACGGTCGCCACGATCGGCGCGGTCGGCACCGGAACGCTCAGGGCGATCGCCGCGTGGTGCATTGTTCGGCACCAGTGGACGCTCACGCTCGATGTCAGCCATGGTCAGCGCCTGACCCAGGGTAGCCTTGCGCAGCAGGGCAGCAGCCAGGGCGCGCGGCGAGCAACCGATGTCGGTTGTCAGGCGGTCCAGCAGTTCGCCGTGGCTGGCTTCAGCATCGGCGACCAGCGGCGTCAGGCTGTTGGTCAGCTTCTTGATGCGGGCGCTGAGGATGGTGGCGGCGTCCGGCAGGCGAACTTCAGCAACCTTCTGGCCAGTCACACGCTCGATAACCTGCAGCATGCGGCGCTCACGCGGGGTGACCAGCAGCAGTGCACGGCCTTCGCGACCGGCACGGCCGGTACGGCCGATACGGTGAACGTAGGACTCAGGGTCGTACGGCATGTCCACGTTGAATACGTGGGTGATGCGCGGAACGTCCAGACCGCGAGCGGCAACGTCGGTGGCAACCACGATGTCCAGGCGGCCATCCTTGAGCGAGTCGATGACGCGCTCACGCTGGTTCTGGGCAATGTCACCGTTCAGGGCAGCAGCCTTGTAGCCTTTGGCTTCCAGGGCGCTGGCCAGGTCGAGGGTGGCCTGCTTGGTACGCACGAACATGATCAGTGCGTCGAAGTCTTCGACTTCCAGCAGGCTCAGGACGGCGTTGGTCTTCTGGTCAGCGTGAACCAGCAGGTGAGCCTGCTCGATCTTGGTGACGGTCTGGGTCTTGGTCTGGATCTTGACGTGCTTCGGATCGCGCAGGTGGCGTTCGGCGATGGCACGGATCGACTGCGGCAGGGTGGCCGAGAACAGGACGGTCTGACGGGTCTCAGGCATGGCAGCGAAGATGACTTCCAGGTCATCCATGAAGCCCAGCTTGAGCATTTCGTCGGCCTCGTCGAGAACCAGATGGTTCACGGTGGCGAGGACTTTTTCGTCACGACGCAGGTGGTCGCACAGACGGCCCGGGGTGGCGACGACGATTTGCGCGCCATTACGGATAGCCTTGAGCTGCGGGCCCATCGGCGCACCGCCGTAGACAGCCACAACGTTCACGCCCGGCATCTGCTTGGCGTAGGTTTCAAAGGCGGTGGCCACTTGCAGGGCCAGCTCGCGGGTGGGCGCCAGGATCAGAGCCTGGGGCTCACGCTTGCTCGGGTCGATACGGCTCAGGATAGGCAGGGCGAAGGCGGCGGTTTTACCGGTACCTGTCTGCGCCTGGCCGATCATGTCGTGGCCGGCAAGAATAATAGGGATCGATTGCTGCTGAATCGCCGAAGGCTCTTCATAGCCGGTCGCGATGACAGCGGCAACAATACTTGGGTGAAGGTCGAGAGCGGCGAAGCCGCCAATTTCCTGGGTCATGGGTCTGCCTCTGGTGCATCCGCAAAGACCCATGCTGCAAAGCTGCGCGTGCCGTGTACGACTCAAGAGTCACCCTGGCTGCTTTGTGGCGGGGATTTGCGAAAACAATTGATGAATGGATTAACCAGGTTAGTTCGCGTTGCGAACCAGCAACCGAAGCAGGCTCCGGTGAGTGCATCGCCTGGATAACGGCCCTGTAAAGGCCGGCGCGCACTATACCGGAATTGCACGGATAAGTGAGGCTTTTTTTATGAATAGTTGTGCTCTGGAGGCATGTTTCATGCGCCGTGAGCGCTGGTTTTTCCACCATAACGGGCCGCGCACGAGCAATTATCCGGCTGCGCCTGCTAAAACGATTCATGTTCGGCGAAAAAAACGCCCTTCACCGCTGGTCGGGCGCGACAAAATGCCTCGCCCGTCGCGGCGTTTCAGAGCGCTGTTTCAGGTCGCAGGACGCAAATCGCGGATCAACGTCTGTAATGAATAGCCCAGGCGCGGCGCCAGCGCTTCGGCGCGCTCGATCAGCGATTCCCTGCTCAATTGCTGATCCAGATCGGCCGGCACGATGAGGATGACATTGCCCTCCTTGACCGGCAGTTCCCAGTAGTGCCGATGGTAGAGGCCGCGAAACAGCGCAGCACCCAATGGCCGGCCGTCTTCGGCGGCCCACTGATTGATGATCAGCCAGCCGCCGGGGTTCAGGCGCTTCTGGCAGTTTTCCAGAAAGGCCCACGCCAGGTGCCCGACACCGGGACCGACATCGGTATAAAGGTCAACGAAGATCAGGTCGGCGGGTTCGGCCGTTTCAAGCAGTTGCACCGCATCGCCGATGCGCACATACAAGCGCGGGTCGTCGTCCAGGCCCATGAACTCCATGGCCAGGCGCGGCACCTCGGGACGCAGCTCGATGGCTTCGACATCTTCCAGGGGCAGAAACTTCAGGCAGGCCTGGGTCAGGGTGCCGGCGCCAAGGCCGAGGAACAAGGCGCTTTCCGGCTCGTCATGGCACAACGCACCGACCAGCATGGCGCGGGTGTAGTCGTACTCCAGCCAGCTCGGGTCAGCGGTGAAGGTACAGCTTTGCTCGATGGCATCGCCGAATTCGAGGAAACGGTAGTCGTCCACTTCCAGTACGCGAATCATGCCGAAGTCATCATGGACTTCGGCCAGAATCCGCTCTTCACGCTCGTGGGTCATGACCTCTCCTGAAGGCACGCGCCAGCCTTGGCAGCGCGCAAAGCGCGAATTGTCGGCCAAGCGCGCCGCTTTGTCGACGTAGCCGCGCAGGGCTTCGGTGCGGCGCGGCGCCGAGCTGATACCATGCGGCCTTCGATCAGCCCTGATAAAAGAGCCAACAAGAATGAACCCAACCTGGAGCCCCGACAGCTGGAGGGCCATGCCGATCCAGCAACAACCCCTCTACCCCGACGCCGCCCATGTGCAGCGCGTCGAGCAGAGCCTGGCCAGTTTTCCGCCGCTGGTGTTCGCCGGCGAAGCCCGTGAGCTGCGCCGCCAGTTTGCCGAAGTCACTCAGGGCCGCGCCTTTCTGTTGCAGGGCGGCGACTGCGCCGAGAGTTTTGCCGAGTTTTCGGCGGCCAAGATCCGCGACACCTTCAAGGTCTTGCTGCAAATGGCGATTGTCATGACCTTTGCCGCCGGCTGCCCGGTGGTCAAGGTCGGGCGCATGGCCGGCCAGTTCGCCAAGCCGCGCTCCTCCAACGATGAAACGATCGACGGCGTGACCCTGCCGGCCTACCGGGGCGACATCGTCAATGGCATCGGCTTCGACAGCAAGAGCCGCGTGCCGGACCCCGACCGCTTGTTGCAGGCTTACCATCAGTCGACCGCGACCCTCAACCTGCTGCGCGCCTTCGCCCAGGGCGGTTTTGCCGATCTGCATCAGGTACACAAGTGGAACCTGGATTTCATTGCCAACTCGGCACTGGCGCAAAAGTACGCGCAACTGGCTGATCGCATCGACGAAACCCTGGCCTTCATGCGCGCCTGCGGCCTGGACACCGCGCCGCAACTGCGCGAGACCAGCTTTTTCACCGCCCACGAAGCCCTGCTGCTCAATTACGAAGAAGCCTTCGTACGGCGCGACAGCCTCACCCAGGATTATTACGACTGTTCGGCGCACATGCTGTGGATCGGCGACCGCACCCGGCAACTGGACGGCGCGCATGTCGAGTTCTTGCGCGGGGTACACAACCCGATCGGCGTCAAGGTCGGGCCCAGCATGAACACTGAAGACCTGATCCGCCTGATTGATGTGCTCAACCCGGACAACGATCCCGGCCGCCTGAACCTGATCGCGCGCATGGGCGCCAACAAGGTCGGCGACCACTTGCCCGCGCTGATCCGCGCCGTAGAACGTGAGGGCCGCCAGGTGTTGTGGAGCTCCGACCCGATGCACGGCAATACCATCAAGGCCAGCAGCGGTTACAAGACCCGGGATTTCGCGCAGATTCTCAGCGAGGTGAAGCAGTTCTTCCAGGTGCATCAGGCTGAAGGCACGCATGCCGGCGGCATTCATATCGAGATGACCGGGCAGAACGTCACCGAATGCATCGGTGGCGCGCGGCCGATCACCGAGGATGGCCTGTCGGACCGTTACCACACCCACTGCGACCCGCGGATGAACGCCGACCAGTCGCTGGAACTGGCCTTTCTGATTGCCGAGACGCTCAAGCAGGTCAAGCGCTGATTCAGACCTTCAGAGCGAGAATCACCGCGCAAAACATCAGAAACAGGCAGAACAGCGTGCGCAAGCGCCGCTCGGGCATCGAGTGGGCCAGTTTCACGCCCCAACTGATACTGGCCAGCCCGCCGACGGCCAGCGGAATGCCCATGTGCCAGTCGACATGGTGATGCCAGGCATAGGTCAGCAAGGTGATGCCGGTACTCGGCGTCGCCAGCGCCAATGCCAGGCCTTGGGCAACCACCTGGCTGGCACCGAACAGGCTGGTCAGGATCGGCGTGGCGACAACGCCACCGCCGACCCCGAACAGGCCGCCGGTAATCCCTGAAACAACCCCCAGCACCCACAGCCAGCGCTCGCGCTTGAGCCCGGTACCGACCCGTGCGCTGCTGCGCACCATCTGCATCAGGTTGAATGCAATCAGCACCAGCAAAAACGCCACGAAACCCAGACGCATGCTTTGCGGGTCGATACGTACCGCCCATAATGAGGTCAGCCAGGCAAGCGCGAAGCTGGGCACGATCAGCATCAAGGCATGCTTGAGGCGAATACGGTTACGCTGGTTATAGCGCCACAGCGCCAGCAGTACGTTGGGCAATACCATCAACAAGGCTGTGCCCTGTGCCAGCTGTTGATCCAGGCCGAACACCACACCCAGCACCGGAATCGCCACCAGACCGCCGCCGATCCCGAACAATCCGCCCAGAGTGCCCATGGCCGCCCCGAGTAACACGAACATCACAACCTCGACCACACGGCCTCCTCAATCGACACTCAAACGGATCACGGCATGAATTATCTGGTGCATTAAAGATTGCAGCACTAAATTAAACGCCTATTTGCCATGACTCAGGATTATCCATGACCGACAACGCCGCTTGCGACGCACTGCGTCTTGATAACCAGCTATGTTTCGCGCTGTATTCCACCTCGCTGTCGATGACCAAGGTCTACAAGCCCTTGCTCCAGGCGCTGGGCCTGACCTACCCGCAGTACCTGGCGATGCTGGTGCTCTGGGAACAGGACGGCCTGACAGTCAGTGATGTCAGCAGCCGCCTGCTGACCGACCCAGGCTCGCTGACACCATTGCTCAAACGCCTGGAAGGTGAAGGTTTGATCAGCCGTACGCGCAGCAAGCAGGACGAGCGCGTGGTGCAGTTGTACTTGACCGAACAGGGCCGCGCCTTGCAGCAGAAGGCCTTGAGCGTGCCCAATTGCATTCTGTCGGCCAGCGGCCTGGAGCTGGAAAAACTGCGTGAGCTACAAGCACAGCTGCTTGGCCTGCGCGACAGCCTGCAGGCACACCTGTAGGAAAACATCGGTCAAAGACTGCAAGCGTCTAGAATAACCTTTACAGGCAATCACGACATAAAATGTAACAAATGCTCTACAAAGGCGACAAAGAAGACCTAACAACAGCAAATAGCAAGCATTACCATTCGCATCCTAAAACTATAACGCCACACACTCAGGATGCATCACCTCATGTCTGCCCCTTCACGCCTCACGCCCCTGGCCCTTGGTATTTCGGCCTTGCTTGGCGCGGGCTTCGCTTGCGCTGCCCCTACCAACCTGCCGGCTCTGTCGATCAACGCCGACGTCGAGCAGGACGAGTCCAACCCTCGGGTAAAAGAGGTCAGCACAGCGACCCGCACCTCGACACCCGCACGCTACGTGCCGCAAGCCATCGATACGGTCAAGACCGCCAATGTGCTCGACTACGGCGTCAACGATCTGGGCACGGCCTTGAGCGGCCTGCCCAACGTCAGTAACAGTGCCGACACGCGCTTCGACGGCCTGCGTATTCGTGGCTTCGATGCCAGCAACGACTTTTATCTGGACGGCATTCGCGACGACAGCCAGTACGTGCGCGACCTGCACAACATCGAGCGCCTCGAAGTGCTCAAAGGCCCGGCGGCGGTACTTTACGGACGTGGCAGCCAGGGCGGCATCGTCAACCGTGTCAGCAAGGCACCACAGGCCGGGCGGCGTTCGGAGATCGAAGTCCAGGGCGGCAGCGAAGACCTGCGCAGTCTCTACGCCGACCTGAGCAGCGATCCCAGCGAGAACATCAGCCTGCGCCTGAACATGGGCAATATGGACAGCAACAGCTTTCGCGATGACATTTCCAGTCATCGGCAGCTGTTCGCACCCTCCATGAGCTGGCAGCTCACGCCCGATCTCAACTGGCTGGTGCAGTACGAATACAGCCGCTTCGATCGCACGCCGGATCGCGGCATCCCCAGCATCAACGGGCGCCCGGCCGATGTCGGCCGCGGCACCACGTATGGTGACAGCCGCGATTTCATCGACGACAAGGCACAATCGCTGCGCTCTCGCCTGAGCTACGACATCAATGAGCACTGGCAACTGCGCCAGACCCTGGGCGTATTCAAACTCGACAGCGATTTCGACAACACCTACCTGACCGGCTATACACCGGCGACCGGCCGGGTCGCCCGCCAGCACTGGCAGCAAGACCTGCGTACCCGCAACGTCTTCAATAACATCGAGCTTGAAGGCAGCTTCGACACGTTCGGCCTTGAGCATCGCCTGCTTACCGGCGTCGAAACGGGCAGCCAGCGCCGCGACCCGAAACTGTACACGGCAGCCACCAGCGGTGTCGGCAGCCAGGTCGTGCCGTCGCTGGACCCGTTCAATCCGGATCGCACTCAACGCCATACCGGGCTGATGACCACCTCGAGCAGCAACTACACCGAAGTCGAAAGCCGTGCTGTGTATGTGCAGGACCAGTTGCGCATCAACGACCAATGGCAGTTGCTCGGTGGCCTGCGCTACGACCGTTTCGAGGTCGACACCACCAACCGCCTGCGCAATATCAGCGAAGAACGTGACAGCCACAGCACCAGCCCGCGGGTTGGCGTGGTGTGGACGCCGCTGACCGATCATTCGTTCTACGCCTCGTGGACCAAGACCTTTTCGCCGGTCGGTGGCGGCCTGATCGGCATCACGCCCGGTGCTGCAGGCAATACCAACGACTTGAGCCCGGAGCTGACCAAGCAGAAAGAAATCGGCGTCAAGAGCGACTGGCTGGGCGATCGCCTGAGCACCACCCTGGCCGTCTACGAGCTGGAACTCTACAACCGCCGCACCACCGACCCGGACAATCCGGGCCTGACCATTCTTTCCGGCCTGCAACGTTCACGCGGCATCGAGTTGACCGCCACCGGGCAACTGACCGGCAACTGGTACATGCGCGGCGGCATCGGCGTCCAGGACGCGACCACTGTCAAAGACAACAACGGCCTGGAAGGTAATCGGGTCAGCAACGTCGCCAAACGCAACGCCAGCGTATTCCTCACCTGGAAGCCGGAAATGGGCTGGTACGCCGAAACCGGGCTGACCCTGGTCGGCCAGCGTTATGCCGACAACCAGAACACCGCCGTGTTGCCAGGCTATGGCCGCTGGGACGCGCTGGCCGGCTACCGCCAGAAAGACTGGGACCTGCGCACGGCGCTGAACAACATCACCGATCGCACCTATTACAGCTCGGCCACCAGCGCAGGCCAGATCCGCCTTGGCGACCCGCGCAGTGTGGTGGTGACAGGCACCTATAAGTTCTGACCGGCCATTTTCAAAAATTAACTTGCGCGCAAGATTATTGCGAGCTACATTTCCTTCGCATTCAGTTGGCGCACAAACCTTTTGTGCGCCAAACCACCACTGTGAGGTCATCCCATGCAAGCGCTCTACACTGCTGTTGCCACATCCACCGGCGGCCGTGACGGTCGTGCGATTTCCAGCGACCAGATCCTCGACGTCAAACTGGCGACGCCGAAAGAGCTTGGCGGTGCGGGCGGCGCAGCTACCAACCCTGAGCAACTGTTTGCCGCCGGCTACTCAGCTTGCTTCATTGGCGCGCTGAAATTCGTTGCCGGCCAGGCCAAGCGCAGCATTCCGGCCGATGCGTCGATCACCGCCCATGTCGGCATCGGCCAGATTCCTGGCGGCTTCGGCCTGGACATCGACCTGCACATCAGCCTGCCAGGCCTGGAGCAAGCCGATGCTCAGCAACTGGTCGACGCCGCCCACCAGGTGTGCCCGTATTCGAACGCCACCCGTGGCAATGTCGATGTTCGCCTGCACGTCACTGTTTGATCGTTAAACGGCTTGCCGGTTGACACCTGTCCGGTGTTGCCCTCCTATTCCAGAGTCTTATGGATATCAGGAGGAACCGGCATGCAGGAAGTTGCCCTCGTTACAGGCGGTAGTCGCGGAATCGGCGCGGCCACCGCACGCACACTAGCCCGGGACGGTTACACCGTTGCGGTGAACTACACCCAGGATGAAGCCAGCGCCGAACAACTGGTGCGGGAAATCCGTGACAGCGGTGGCCGGGCACACGCCTTTCGTGCCGACATCGCCGTTGAAGCCGAGGTGCTGGCGTTGTTCGATCAGGTCGAAACGGTCCTCGGACCGATAGCGGTGCTGGTCAATAACGGCGGCATCACCGGCGGTTTTTCGCGACTCGACGAGTTACGTGCCGATGTGCTGGCCCAGGTGTTTGCCGTCAATGTATTCGGCGCCTTTCTCTGTGCACGCGAAGCGGTGCGGCGGATGTCAACAAGGCATGGCGGACGCGGCGGCTGCATCGTGAATATTTCCTCGCGCGCCGCCCAGTTGGGCAGCCCCGGCGAATGGATTCATTACGCCGCCAGCAAAGGCGCGCTGGATACATTGACTACGGGCCTGGCCAAAGAAGTCGCACAGGAAGGTATCCGGGTCAACACGGTAGCGCCCGGCCTGATCGAAACCGACCTGCACGCCAGCGCCGGCCGTCCCGACCGGGTCGAACGCATGGCGCCCGGCATCCCGATGGGCCGCGCAGGCTCGCCGCAAGAAGTCGCCGATTGCGTCAGTTGGCTGGTGTCGTCGGCAGCGACCTATGTGACCGGAGCAATCATCCCGGTGGCCGGCGGCCGTTGACTCAAACGCCAGCCACAAAAAAACCCGCAATCATGCGGGTTTTTTTGTGAAGCGCAGCTACAAAGCAGTGCTTATTTAGCACGGCCTTTGTAGGAACCGCCTTCACGGGTATCGATCTCGATCATGTCGCCGATTTCGATGAAGTCAGCCACGCTCAGCTCGGTGCCGTTTTTCAGTTTGGCAGGCTTCATGACCTTGCCCGACGTGTCGCCGCGAGCGGAACCTTCGGTGTAGTCAACCTGACGCACGATGGTGGTCGGCAGCTCTACGGAAACCAGGCGCTCTTCGAAGAACACGGCTTCGCAGACGTCGGTCATGCCTTCTTCGACGAATGGCAGAACGGACTCGATGTCTTCGGCGTTCAGTTCGTACATGGTGTAGTCAGTGGTGTCCATGAACGTGTAGGTGTCACCGCTGATGAAAGACAGGGTGGCTTCCTTGCGGTCCAGAATCACGTCGTCCAGCTTGTCGTCTGCACCGTACACGGTTTCAGTCTTGTAACCGGTCAGCAGGTTCTTCAGCTTGGTCTTCATGATTGCGCTGTTACGACCGGACTTGGTGAACTCGGCCTTTTGCACCAGCCAAGGATCGTTGTCGATACGGATCACGGTACCGGGTTTCAGCTCTTTACCAGTTTTCATTGCATATATCCGAAATTGGATGGAATTAACCAAAGGCTCTGTACGAGAAATAGCCTGCGCAGGCAGTTTCCGTACAGAGCCTGATATCAAGGCCGCGTATCATAGCGAATTTCGGTAAAACTGTACTAGCGCCTCGGCAAGATCACGCCGCACGCCCTGCTGTTCACACCAGTCAGCCGCTTGCTGGCGAAACAGCGGCCAGTGCCTGGAAAAGCGCCGCCAGTGCTCGCCCAGCGCCTCGCCTGCACTCCAGGCGCGCCAGAAATCGGCCAGTGCCTGCGCAGCCTCGATTGGCAGTCCTGCACTGTAAAGCTCAACAAATGCATCAAGCTTGGGCTCATGGGCATCACCGTCCTGCTGATAGATGTGCCAGAGCATCGGCTGCGCCGCCCACTGCGCGCGCACGAACGAGTCTTCGCCGCGCACCACATTGAAATCGCAGCACCACAACAACCGGTCATAGTCTTGCTGACGGACGAACGGCACGACCTGCACGGTCAATGCCCCGCGCCGACGAATGGCGCCTATTTGAAGGTCGGGTTCATCCAGCCAGCGCTGCAAATCGCCCAGGATGCGCCCCGGCGGTACCAGCAGGTGAGTGGCCAGCGCCTCGCCGGCCAGCTCATCCAGCCAACTGCCCAGATTCGGGTTTTCATAAGCGAACAGCGAGATCAGCCGCGCGCCCTCCTCCGGCTGCGCCCCCAGACTTTTCAGGAAGTCGCGCTGCGCCTGCGGATCGGCCATGAAGGCTCGGCGCTGCTCAAGCAATCCCTGCTCACGCAGCAGGCCGCCGGTGCGATCATTGAAGCCAGGGAAAAAGAAGAACTTCTTCAGACCGTTGGCCTGCGGTGACGGCAGGCCATGACAGCCGCTGACCCAGTCTTCGGCACTCAGGTAATCGAGGTTGAGCCAGAGCGGCCGGGGCGTACGTTGCAGCATCGCCTCGGTGTAGGCTGGCGGCAGGCGACAGGCAAAGGCTTCGAGCACCACGTCGGGCACCGTGGCCGGTTGCCAGGGCTCGGCCCATTGACACACCTGCACGCCGGCATGCCATTGCACGGCGGCGGCGCCATCGGCATCCGGGCACAAACGCACGAACGCGGCCAGGTCGTTGATCCACAGGCGCACGGCGCAATGATGCTCGGCGACCAGTTGCCGGGCCAGGCGCCAGGTGACGCCCACGTCGCCGTAGTTATCCACGACATCACAGAAAATGTCCCAAGAGGCTTGCATGACGGCTCCGTGAGGCCCAAGGGCGAAAAAGCCGATTGTCCATTAGATCAAGGCCCTTGCACCAGCGTCGGTCGTGGCACAATTGCTCCTGTCGTCCCGCACCCGGAAGTGATCGCCATGCCGTCCTATAGCAGTCGCCGCGAAGTGTATGTTTCTCTCAAGCTGATTCTGTGTATTGCACTGGGCATCTGGCTCGGCGTGGTTGCCGTGGTCCTGACCGCTCTGTTGCTTTACAAGGCCTTGCCCGCCGAGCAGACCCAGGCGCTGGAAGCGGCGGCCAGCCGCTTGACTGCACCGCCTGCGGCCCCGATCGAAACGCAGCCCAGCGCCTTGTTCGACAAGTACCAGCAAAGCCTGCGCGAAAGCGAAGCACGCCAGGCCCGCGAATATGCCGACAGCCAGCGCCGCAACAACTTCAATCGGGCCAAGTGCGATTTCTGGATGCAGCAGGACCGCACCGCGCCGAGCGACAAGAGCCGCGCCGGCATCAATGAATACTGTGGATAGCCCATGAACAAGACTCACCTGCTGCAATTGATCAGCGATCGCTTGCAGTTCGACCTGGACATCGCCGAGCGTGCGGCGCAGACCGCCTATGAAGCGGCGACCCACGAAGAGAATATCGCTGAAAACAAGTACGACACGCTGGGCCTTGAAGCCTCGTACCTGGCGGCAGGCCAGGCGCGGCGCGTCGAAGAAATCCGCCAGTCGCTGGCGCTGTACCGCCAGGCCTCGGCCAAACCCTTCGATGAGTCACGGGGCATTCAGGTCGGTGATCTGGTGACGCTGGAAGGCGACAACGGCGAAATGCGCTATTTGTTTCTCGGCCCGGATGCCGCCGGGCTGAAAATACACCTGGGCGACTGCCTGGTGACAGTGATTACCGCTCGGGCACCCTTGGGCCAGAGCCTGATCGGCAAACTGCAGGACGATAGTGTCGAAATCGTGGTCAACGGTCAGCGTCAGGTGTTCGACGTCACACAAGTGCTGTGACATGCCCCACATTTACGGGCTTGCCGGTGTACGGATTTTCTGGGTAAGGTGCGTCGTGGCCATATAAGTCGTGGCTATATAAATGGCTACGCAAGACGCTACGTGAAAGCCTGCGCGTGGATGTGACGGGGCAGTACAACAAGGACCCATACCCAAGGAGATTTTTCATGACGAACGTCATTGCATTCCCTGACGCCCATGAACGTGATCGCCTGAAGTCCAGCGACAGTCCGGCGTTGAGATACCTGAGCAAGAAAGAGCGGCAGCTGATCGATCAATTACGCCTGACCAGCCATGCAGGCCGTCAGTATGTGCATGAATACGCCAGCATCATGTACATGACCCGGCCGCTGCACCCCAACTGAAGCGGATACAAGAGCCCTGCCTGATGACAGGGCTCTGCATCACCACTTGACTTAGTGTGTCAGGGACCAGATCAGCGCCGAGATGGCGACGACGCCTGCGACCACGACAAACACATTCGACAGCTTGCCGGCGTATTGGCGCATGGCCGGCACTTTGCGAATGGCGTACATCGGCATCAGGAACAGCAAGACCGAAATCACCGGGCCGCCCAGGGTTTCGATCATGCGCAGGATGCTGGGGTTGAGTGTGGCCACGATCCAGCACACCAGCAGCATGGCCAGCGCGGTCAGGCGATCCAGGGTCTTGGCACCCGGACGCAGGCCAGACTTGACCACCAGCCCTTTCAAGCCTTCGCTGGCGCCGATGTAGTGGCCCAGGAACGACTTGGAAATCGCCACCAGGGCAATCAGCGGAGCCACCAGCTCGATGGTCGGGTTGCTGAAGTGGTTGGCCAGGTAAGACAGGATCGACAGGTTCTGGTCCTTGGCTTCGGCCAGTTGCGCAGGCGACAAGGTGAACACGCAACTGAATACAAAGAACAGCACCATGAACACCATCAACAGGTGCGCACGCGCCAGGATGCGAGAGCTGCGCACTTCGGCCTGATCGCCATACAGACGCTTCAGGTCGACGGCAAATGCCGAAATGATGGGCGTGTGATTGAACGAGAACACCATCACCGGAATGGCCAGCCACAGCGCCGGCAGAAAGCTCGAAGCCTCAGGCAACGTGCTGGCGGTGCTGAGAATGCCGCCGTTCCAGTGCGGAATCAGATACACCGACAGGAACAGCAGCGAAACGATGAACGGATAGACCATCAGGCTCATGACCTTGACGATCACCTGCTCGCCGCAGCGCACCACTGCCAGCAAGCCGAGAATCAGCACGAAGGCCAGCAAAGCGCGCGGTGGCGGCTCGATGTGCAGTTGATGCTGCAGGAAGCTGCTGACGGTGTTGGTCAGGCCCACGCTGTAGATCAGCAGGATGGGAAAGATGGCGAAGAAGTACAGCAGGGTGATCATGGCGCCGGCGCCTTTGCCGAAGTGCTCCTCGACCACCTCGGTGATGTCGCCACCGTTGCGGCCCGAGAGCACGAAGCGGGTCAGGCCACGGTGCGCATAGAACGTCATCGGGAATGCCAGCACGGCCAGGGCCAACAGCGGCCAGAAGCCGCCCATGCCTGCACTGATGGGCAAGAACAAGGTGCCCGCGCCGATGGCGGTGCCGAACAGCCCGAGCATCCAGGTGGTGTCGTTACGATTCCACGCGGTGCTGACTGCGGGTGCTGCATCCAGGCGTTCTGCGACGCCATTGGCCTGATCGTTCATCCGGTCGTGTCTCCGTTGCCGGTTAGCGCAAAAGCAGAGCGCCGCGGTAAGGTGCCGGAATACGCCGGCAACACAGGATTGGCAGCGCGGCGCCTACCCTGAAAAACAGGGTCGCGATTTTCCGCGATCAGCAACGTAAAGCAAGGACTATCGGATCAAAAGCTCAATAATCGAGCGTTAAAGTGGCGATCATGAGCATTTCTTCCACATAAAATGCACGCCAGACGCACGATAAAGCCTGATTCATGCAAGAATTTCGCACACCTTATCAAGCGCCCCGATCAGGAGCCGGTACATGCGTTACACCCAGGACCACAAGACCCAGACCCACCAGAAAATCGTCAAGGAAGCCTCGGTACGCTTTCGCCGTGACGGCATCGGGGCAACCGGTCTGCAGCCCTTGATGAAGGCGCTGGGCCTGACCCACGGCGGCTTTTATGCGCACTTCAAGTCCAAGGATGATTTGATCGAGCAAGCACTGCATTGTGCGGTCGACGAGATGCGTCAGCGCGTCGATGCACTGAAAAGCACAGACAACCCGCTGCATGACTTTATTGATTTGTATCTGTCGGCCAAACACCGCGACACCCCCGAGCGAGGTTGCCCGTTACCGACCTTGTGCGCCGAACTGGGCCAGCGTGAGCAGCCCAGCGCCCTGACCGATGAAGCACTGGCGCTGCGCCTGGATTTCATCGAACAACAGCTGCAAGGCCCTGATACAAAGGCCCGCAGCCTGATGATGTTTTCTTCGCTGATCGGTGCGCTGGTGCTGGCTCGCAGTGTTCAGGACCCGCAATTATCAGAGCGCATTCTGCAAACAGCTGCCGCCAGCCTCAAACAGCAAGACTGAGCCCTCAGTCTGTCCAGCGCCGCAGCAGCAGGCTGGCATTGACCCCGCCAAACCCGAAGCCGTTGGACAAGGCGTACTCGATCGGCGTCGTGCGCGCCGCGCCGCGCACGATATCAACGCCCTGTGCGGCCGAATCAGGATGATCGAGGTTCAGCGTCGCCGGAATAATCTGGTCACGAATGGCCAGGGCGGTGAACACCGCCTCGATGCCACCGGCAGCGCCCAACAGATGGCCGGTGGCCGACTTGGTGGACGTGACGGCTACGGCATTGTGCTCGCCAAATAGCGCCTTGATGGCTGCCAGTTCGCCCTTGTCGCCCACCGGAGTCGAGGTGGCATGGGCATTCAGGTGCTGGATTTGTGAAGGCTCGATGCCCGCCTGACGAATAGCCGCGCGCATCGCTCGTTGTGCGCCGCTGCCATCTTCCGGGCCAGCGGTAAGGTGGTAAGCATCGGCGCTGGTGCCATAACCCACGATTTCAACAATCGGTCTGGCTCCACGCTGAAGGGCATGCTCCAGCGATTCGATGACCAGCATGCCCGCGCCCTCGCCCATGACAAAGCCGTCACGGTCCTGGTCAAAAGGCCGCGAGGCGCGCTCGGGCGTTTCGTTGAAACCACTGGACAGCGCCCTGGCAGCGGCAAAGCCGGCCAGGCTGACGCGATCGATTGCCGCTTCCGCGCCGCCGCACACGGCAATGTCGGCCTCGCCGTCACGAATCATCCGCGCCGCATCGCCAATCGCCTGAACGCCTGCAGCACACGCCGTCACCGGCGCACCCAGCGGCCCTTTGAAACCATGCTGAATCGAAACATGCCCGGCGGCCAGATTGACCAGAAAAGACGGAATAGTGAAGGGTGACAAACGCCGTGGCCCACGGCTGTCGGTGATGCGTACCGCTTCGGCAATCGAGCCAAAGCCGCCGACACCCGAGCCAATCACGGTGGCGGTGCGCTCCTGCTGCGCTTCGGTTACCGCGACCCAGCCGGCCTGATTCAGCGCCTGCCGTGCGGCGGCCAGGGCAAACAGGATAAAGCGGTCCATCTTTTTCTGCTCTTTGGCGGGAGCGGCCATTTCAGCATCGAAGCCGGCCACGCTGTCCTCATCAAGCCCGCGCACGCGACCACCGACGCTGGTCGGCAGATCCCGTACGACGTCGTCAGGCAGCCGGGCAATGCCCGAGTGCCCGGCCAACAGGCGCTGCCAGACCGTTTCCAGCCCGGTCCCCAATGGCGTTACCAGCCCCATGCCAGTTACCACGATGCGCCGCTTGTTCATATACACCCCTTGATCGGACCTTGATAACCAAAGCCTTCATATGTTGACCATCATTCAAAACTTAATATGTCGACCGACATGCAATGTGTCAAGGCACAGAACCGTGGCGTGCAGACGCACAAAGGCCGATCAGTGATCGGCCTTTGGTAACGCAGGGGTAGATTTATTCGATGCTGACACGGTCGCGATTACGATCCAGCAAGGTCTTGCCAACGCCTTTTACTTCAAGCAATTCGTCGACCGAGGTAAAGCTGCCATTGGCTTCACGGTAGGCCACGATGGCATTGGCCTTGTTGGCACCGATGCCTGACAGGTTCTTTTGCAGTGTTGCGGCGTCAGCCATATTGATATTGGTCTTGTCGACGGACTGCTGCATCGCGGTCGTCGCAGGCTGGGTGCTAGCGGCGGCCGGGGTCATTGGCGAGGACGAGTTCGCCATGGCGCCCATCGATACAGTGGTCAGCAAGGCCGCCAGAAGGGATGAAAACAAGGCATTGCGCATAACAGGTACTCCGTAAGTTCACAGGTTCGAGGCAGCAGTCCAGTGCTGCCCTTGCAAACTAGTTCAATGTACGGAGCGGCATAAGAGCCAGAGCGTGTCGGGGTATGTCCTTAAAATCGCTTACAAATGCCGCTTGAAACAGCGGCCATTTTCAAGGTTCCTGACGGCGCTCCTGATAAATCCAGTCAACAATCTCACCCTCAGGCGCATAACCGCTGACCGTATCGCGCAGTAACTGGCGCACGGTGGTGTAGTCGTCGTTGTTGACGGCCGTCAGCAATCGGGTCAGCAGGACTTTCATGACCTCCCATGGCAAGTAATCCTCGCTGGCGCTCATGATCATCGGGTGCTCGGTGGCCACCACGTTGTCGCCAATCAGTAACTCTTCGTAGAGTTTCTCACCGGGGCGCAGGCCGGTGAACTCGATGGAGATGTCGCCATGCGGGTTCTTCTCCGAGCGGATGCTCAAACCGGAAAGATGAATCATCTTCTCGGCAAGCTCGATGATCCTGACCGGCTCGCCCATGTCGAGCACGAACACATCGCCGCCCTGCCCCATGGAGCCTGCCTGGATAACCAGTTGCGCAGCCTCCGGGATGGTCATGAAATACCGGGTAATCTTCGGATGAGTAACGGTCAGCGGGCCACCCGATTGAATCTGCTTGTGAAACAGCGGAATCACCGAGCCGGAAGAACCCAGCACGTTGCCGAAACGGACCATGCTGAACCGGGTCTTGTTGACCTGATGCACATTGGACTGATCGCCAAACATCACCGGTGCCGCTTCACGACTCAACGCCTGCAGAATCATCTCGGACAGGCGCTTGGTGCTGCCCATTACATTGGTGGGCCTGACGGCCTTGTCGGTCGAGATCAGTACAAAGTTGGCGACCCCGGCCTGCAACGCTGCCTGCGCGGTGTTGAGAGTGCCGACCACGTTATTGATCACGCCTTCGGCAATATTGTGCTCGACCATAGGCACATGCTTGTAAGCGGCGGCGTGGTAGACCGTGTCTACCTTCCAGGTCTTCATGATGTCGACCAGCTTGGGGTGGTTGCGCACCGACCCCAGAATAGGCAGCAACTTGACGGTCAACGACTCGCGGTTAATGCGCTGCTCAAGCTCACAAAGAATGGTGTAGAGATTGAATTCGCTGTGATCGAACAACAGCAATACGGTCGGCTTCAACAGCAGTATCTGCCGGCAAAGCTCCGAACCGATGGAGCCACCTGCGCCCGTCACCAGCACGGTCTGACCCTTGATACAGTGCTCCAGCAAGTTCTCTCTGGCCGGCACCGAATCGCGGCCCAGCAGGTCGGCGATATCGATTTCCTGCAAGTCGTCGACCTTGACCCGGCCAGCCGCCAGGTCCATGAAACCCGGCACGCTGCGTACGTGCAGGGGAAAACCTTCCAGATAGCCAAGCACTTCACGACGGCGGCCACGGGTCGAGGACGGAATAGCCAAGAGCACTTCCTGCGCGCCAGTGACCTCGATCATACGCTGGATATGCCGGGGCTTGTAGACCTGAAGACCGGAGATGACCCGATTGGAAATCGACTCATCGTCGTCGATAAAGGCCACCGGACGCATCAAACGGCCCATGCGCAGTGCAGCGACCAACTGGTTGCCTGCGGCACCGGCGCCATAGATCGCCACTTTGCGCAAACCATCGTCACGGTTGGCGAAAGGCACATGCTGCACAGCCGCAAACCAGTCACCGAGAAAATACTGACGCATGGCCAGGCGCAAGCCGCCGATCATGACCATGCTCAACCACCAGTAGTTGAACATGATCGAGCGCGGCACAATCTGTTGATGATTGCTGTAGGCGTAAACCAGGCAGCCGAGGATCAAGGCGGACAGGGTCACGGCCTTGATGATCGCAATCAGTGCATCGTTGCCGAAATAGCGCATCACCGCCCGGTACATGCCGAAACGAATGAACAGCGGGATAGCCACCACCGGCGCACTGATAAACAGCCAGGTGTGCTTCTCCAGAGGGTTGATCAGGTCATCGACTCCCAGGCGAACCAGAAACGACGCCCACAGGGCAATCCAGACCAGCAAGACATCGGTCGAGACCTGAATTATTCGCTTTTGCCGACGCGGCAGCGCCAGCAGAAAAGCTCGCAATTTGTCCATGACTCCCTCAACCAATCCCTTTCACCTCTTTGGAATCGTTTCTGCGACCATCTACATCATGAAATGCGCAGAAACGATTATGACAATCTATATGAAAAAACCGGGTCCCGCCGCGTCAATCACCCTCGGCCTGACCTGCGTTGAATTTCCAGGCCAGTGCCACCAACGGCGCATAGGCCAGCACCACACCGACAAGACCCTCGATCCAGCCCAGTGATACGGCAAAGGCCCATGGCAGCAGCCAGCCGATATTGATCACCGCGACAAACAGGGTCACCGGCAAGTGACTGCCGTAGCGACGCGACGCGAACTGATAAGCATGGCTGCGGTGCGCCTGATAGACCTTCTCGCCGCGCAACAGACGGCGCAGCAAGGTCAGCGTGGCATCGACCACAAAGCTGCCCAGCAAAATCAGCCAGGCCCAGAACAGCAAGGGCGATGACCACGCGGCCTGCAACGACAGCACGCCCAGTGCAATGCCCAGAAAACCACTGCCGGCATCGCCCATGAAGATCCGCGCCGGCGGAAAATTCCAGTACAGGAAGCCCAGCACTGCGGCTGCCAACAACGCAGGCGCTGCAACCAACACGCCAAAACCGGTGGCCGAGTAAATAAGACAAGCGCCAACGCAAACTGTTACCGCTTCGACGCTGGCAATTCCATCAATCCCGTCCATGAAGTTATAGAGGTTGAGCATCCACACCAGATAAAAGGCCGCCAGAATCGTACCGATCCAGCCCGACTCCAACCGCCAGCCGAAAATATCCAGCGGTGCCAGACCTCCCAGCCAGAACAGTGCCCAGGCCGCTGCAGCAAAGTGCCCCAGCAGCCGCCAGCGTGCGGCGATATGGCCATGGTCGTCCATGAAACCTATGATCGCCACCAACCCACCGCTGCCGACCATCGCCAACAGGAAATCACTGCCGACAAGGCCGCTGGCACCCAGTAGCGCAACGGCCAGCACAAATGCGATCACAATCGACACACCGCCGCCTCGCGGCGTGGGGATGGAATGAGAGCTGCGTGCATTGGGAATGTCCATGAGGCTTCTGGACAAGGCATAGCGGCGAACCACTGCGGTCAGCGACAGCGACAACAGGGCAATAGCGACGACCCACAACCACTCAAGCATGTTTTTTGTGTTCCAGAAAATAAGCTGCGGTTTCGCTCATCGCTTCATCGACGCCGACCGGCGGTGCCCAGTCGAGCAATGTCCGGGTCTTGTCGATATCGACCTGCAGCGAACTGCACAAACGCTGTGAAAATGCGCGCCTGCCCAAAAGTGTGGCAAAGCCGGTGAGTATCCATGCCGGCACCGGAAGCAGACGAGCCGGCTTGCCAAGCGCCTTGGCCATGCGCTGCAAGAGCTGCGTGGTCGACAGGTCCTGGCCGTCACTGACCAGAAAGGTCTGGTTGGCTGCATTCGGATGATCGATACACCTCACCACCAGGTCCACCAGGTTGGCCAGTGCGACCAGGCTGCGGCGATTATCGATAGCCCCCAGGGGCAGCGGTATGCCTTTGTCGAGCCAGCGCATCATGTTCAGGAAATTGGCCTTGACTCCCGGCCCATAGACCAGCACGGGGCGGACAATGACCACCTCCATCGCGGTACGCCTGGCCAGTTCGCGCAAGCCCTCTTCAGCCACCTGCTTGGACACCCCGTAAGGATCCAGCGGCCGGGCACAGTCGTCAGCCTTGAAAGGCAGGCCCGAGGGTGAATACTCGCCATTGACCTTGATCGAACTGATGAAAATAAACCGCTTTACCCCGGCCTTTGCAGCCTGCTCGGCCAGATTCAGCGTTGCAGCAACGTTGTCTCGAACATAGTGGGCTTCAGGGTCGGCAACTGAGTCATTCAATACATGCACACGAGCGGCACAATGGATAACCACTTCGCGACCGGCCACAAGCGCTTGCCACTGATTGTCCGGCGCAAGATCGCCGACCCTGACAACTTCAATGCGCGAGTCGGCCTTCGGGTAATCGCGACGAACCGCAATACAGACTCGATGTGAAGTATTGTCCACAAGATGCCGAACGATTGCACTTCCGACAAAACCTGTTGCACCAGTGACCGCAATAGAGACAGGCAGGCCTGTCATGCGTTACCTCTCATTATTCCGACCTTTGATCACATAACTGAAAGTTCATTTGAAACAGTGCCGCCAGTCTAGCATTAACCTCCCTCGGCGCAGGGGGTTTCGTAGCGTCGGCTTCATAGACCCGGCGATGAAATGGCCCGTGGCCAGCTTATCCAGAAGCAACGGTCGACTGCAAACTACCCAGGCAGGCAACCCTCAAACAATAAGATAAATATCTTTGCGGGCGCTATCCATCGAACAGGCGACATGCACGGCAGAAATGACTTAGTTAAAGGTAGGTTATGTCCTACAGATTGTTTTATCTGAAGTTATAAGCACGGCATATTCTGTCCCTATACACGCTTCCCTTAACTACCCTGTGGTTCTTCGTGCTTGCCAGGGATCAATAGTTGAAGCGCCTTGTCATGCTGGCGATAAACACGGACAAGGCTCTCGCCCAGGGCTTTCTTGGCAGCGGCCTCGCCATGCACCAGACGTATCTGGCCAGGCCATTGCGCCATGCCGGTGACGAATGACAGCAAGCCCTGCTGATCCGCATGCGCAGAATACCCGGCCACTGTACTGACACCGGCGTGGATATCGAAAAGCACGCCATCCAGCTCGACACGCGCAGGCTTTTTCGATTCGCCTTGAGACTGTATGACCCGGCCAGGCGTGCCCTTGGCCTGGTAGCCGACAAACACGATGTTGTGCCGCGGATCCCCCAGCATGGCCTTGAGGTAATTGACGATTCGCCCACCCGAGCACATGCCATGCCCGGCAATCACAATGGCAGGACGCGCGGTGCTGGCCAGGTAATTGACCGCCTGCATATGTTTCACATGACCATCAATAGTGACCAGTTGATCAAAACCCAGCGGGGTACGGCCTTCGGCCAGCCGTTGCTGAGCATTGCGGTCCCAGTCGGCATGGAATGCGCGATACACCTTGGTAAAGCGACTGGCCAGCGGCGAGTCCAGAATGACCGGCAACTGTGCCCAATCGATCGATATGCCTTGAGCCATCTCTCGTTGCGCAGCCGTGGCAGGACCTGACAGGGCTTTGCGACGCAAAATATCCTCAAGCTCATACAACAACTCTTGAGTACGCCCGATGCTGAAGGCTGGCAGCAATACCGTGCCGCCATTTTCCAGAGCCTGGTCGATAACCGCCTCCAGGCGCGCCTGCCGCTGAGTGCGATCGGCATGTAATCGATCGCCATAGGTGCTTTCCAGAACCAGCACATCGGCACGTTCCGGCGAACGCGGACTGCGCAGGATCGGGGCATGACAAGCCCCGAGGTCGCCGGAAAAAACGACCCGTACCTCGCGCTTCTGTGCAGGGTCCTGTGCAGGGTACTGGAGATCGCATTCAACATAGGCCGACCCCAGAATGTGTCCGGCACGCTGCAGGCGCAGGCGACACAGCAAGGATGGCGTATCAACGATCGTGAACCAGCGCTCGAATGGCAAAGCGACGATTCTGCGCCGGATTATTTCCAGAAAGCGCTTAACCTGCTGGCTGTCGTGGGTATAGCCATGCTTGAGCACATCCTCCATGACCAGCGGCAACAGCCTGGCTGAGGCATCGCTGCACAGAATGGGCCCTTTGAAACCCGATGCCAGGAGTTCGGGCAGACGACCCACATGATCGTTATGAACATGGGTAACAATCAGCGCCTTGAGCGTCTCGGGTGCGATGTCCAGCACACCCGGGCTTGTCGCATCATTATCGGCTCCGCAATCGATCAACACACTGCTGTGCGGATCCATGAACAGTTGGTGGCAGGAACCTGTCACGCGCTCGGTCGCGCCGTGATGAAGCATGTGCGGATAATGCATTCAATGACCTCATCATCGGGACCTGACCGGGGAATAGTGCAGGCAGACCCGCAGAAATCGTGCTCGGCAGATTTCTTTATAAAAGAGGCGCATTTTGCATGGGCGTCGTTGATTTTCAATCGGCAAGGCAAACTCGCCAAACCTTGAAGAATCACGCAATTTTGACGAAGAATGCTGCCGATAGCGACCTGATAAGAACAAGTAGATATCAGCGACAACTTAAGTGGAACATTCCCCTCAATATGAGAGAAATCTCCTACAGGCAGGAATGAAAAATTACCAAACCAGTCAGACTGGCTCGTACATAGACATGTCGTCACAGGCGTCGCAGGCACGACGCACACATTTGCGATCCACGGCAATCCGGACTCTCACCGACACAGGCAGCACGTTGTCAGTGAGTATCAGACAGAGCGTGTAGAGACCGGACGTTTCTTTGTAAGACCCGCAAACCAGGCCAGTACCGGCCCAATCAACATGCCCAGCAACAACGCCAGAATAACGGGTACCGCCAGAGACAACTGCGGTGCCGACCACCCGAAGAATGTCAGGCCGACGGGCTGGCGATTTTCCAGCACGAACACTGCTGTCACTGCGATCAGCAACAACAAGACCGCAACCGAAAATATTTTTTTGAATGTACGCATGGTGCTAATCCCTCTGTGCTGCGTGGGCGAACTCTTCTTCATCTTCATTTACCCGGTCGCGTAGCTCCTTGCCCGGTTTGAAGTGAGGAACAAATTTGCCGTCCAGACTGACCGACTGACCGGTCTTGGGGTTACGGCCCAGGCGTGGAGCCCGGTAATGCAAAGAAAAGCTGCCAAAGCCTCGTATCTCGATACGATCGCCAGTGGCCAGGCATTGGGACATTTGCTCGAGCATGGTCTTGATGGCCAGCTCCACATCCTTGGATGAGAGCAGCCCCTGATGGGTGACAATTCGTTCGATCAACTCCGACTTCGTCATAATTTTCCCTTCTTTTTCAAGCAGCTAGATCAGCGCTTCGAAGGTTTTAGCATGACCGGATGAATTTGAACAGCCTGCATCTTGACTTATCAGAGACATTCTTGGCGCTGCATATCAAGGTGACCGTAGCATGACGGACGGCAGCTTGCGGCCGGCCGGCATTTGGGGCACAACCCACCCGACCAGGACCGTACTGAGAAGGCAAGCAAAAAAGTGACGAAATATTTCTGTCGCCCACAAAAAAGGGCGACCGAAGTCGCCCTTTTTCTTGATGGTTAAGCAGAACTTAGTTCTGTTTTTCCATCTGGGCACGCAGCAGATCACCAATGGTGGTCGGACCGGTGCTTTCAACCGCTTCAGGCTTGTTACGCAGGCTCTGAATGGCTTCTTTCTCTTCTTCGACGTCTTTCGACTTGATCGACAGGCTGATCACGCGGCTCTTGCGATCAACGCTGATGATCTTCGCTTCGATCTCTTCGCCTTCTTTCAGAACGTTACGTGCGTCTTCAACGCGGTCACGGCTGATTTCGGAAGCTTTCAGAGTCGCTTCGATGTCGTCTGCCAGGGTAACGATAGCGCCCTTGGCATCAACTTCTTTCACGATACCGCGAACGATAGCGCCTTTGTCATTGACATTGACGTACTCGGAGAACGGATCGCTTTCCAGTTGCTTGATACCCAGGGAGATGCGCTCGCGCTCCGGGTCAACCGACAGGATGACGGTGTCCAGCTCGTCGCCCTTCTTGAAGCGGCGAACGGCTTCTTCACCGGCTTCGTTCCAGGAGATGTCGGACAGGTGAACCAGACCGTCGATGCCGCCGTCCAGACCAATGAAGATACCGAAATCGGTGATCGACTTGATGGTGCCGGAGATACGGTCGCCCTTGTTGAACTGGCCAGAGAAGTCTTCCCATGGGTTGGACTTGCACTGTTTGATGCCCAGGGAGATACGACGACGCTCTTCGTCGATGTCCAGAACCATGACTTCCACTTCGTCGCCAACCTGAACGACTTTCGAAGGGTGGATGTTCTTGTTGGTCCAGTCCATTTCGGAAACGTGCACCAGACCTTCCACGCCTTCTTCCAGCTCTGCGAAGCAGCCGTAGTCGGTCAGGTTGGTAACGCGTGCAGTCACGCGGGTGCTCTCTGGGTAACGAGCCTTGATAGCAACCCATGGGTCTTCACCCAGTTGCTTCAGACCCAGGGAAACACGATTGCGCTCGCGATCGTACTTCAGAACCTTGACGTCGATCTCGTCGCCAACGTTGACGATTTCCGACGGATGCTTGATGCGCTTCCAGGCCATGTCGGTGATGTGCAGCAGGCCATCGACGCCACCCAGGTCCACGAACGCGCCGTAGTCGGTGAGGTTTTTGACGATACCCTTGACTTGCTGACCTTCCTGCAGGGATTCCAGCAGAGCTTCGCGCTCGGCACTGTTCTCGGCTTCCAGGACACTGCGACGGGAAACGACAACGTTGTTGCGCTTCTGGTCCAGCTTGATGACCTTGAACTCGAGCTCTTTGCCTTCCAGGTGCGTGGTGTCGCGCACTGGACGAACGTCGACCAGCGAACCCGGCAGGAACGCACGGATGCCGTTGACGTCGACGGTGAAACCGCCTTTGACCTTGCCGTTGATAACGCCCTTGACCACTTCTTCAGCGGCGAAAGCTGCTTCCAGAACAATCCAGCACTCGGCGCGCTTGGCTTTCTCGCGGGACAGCTTGGTTTCGCCAAAGCCGTCTTCGACCGCGTCCAGCGCTACGTGAACTTCGTCACCGACCTTGATGGTCAGCTCGCCAGCATCGTTGTAGAACTGCTCGAGCGGGATGACGCCTTCGGACTTCAGGCCGGCGTGTACAGTTACCCAGTCGCCGTCGATGTCGACAACGATACCGGTAATGATTGCGCCTGGCTGAAGGTTCAGGGTTTTCAGGCTTTCTTCAAAAAGTTCTGCAAAGCTTTCGCTCATTTTAATTCCTGTTGATCAAGGGCGAAGAATACGCCCATCTGCCACGTTCCAGACCACGTGGGTTTCGTTCATATAAGAGATGCCTGCGGGACGTTGTCTGGTCCCCCGCAAGACGTCTTGATCATCCTGCGATGTCGCGTAGCGCGACTTCGCTCAGGATGCGTTGCAACACCTGCTCGATGGACAATTCCGTGGAATCCAGCTGAATGGCGTCGTGCGCTGGTTTGAGCGGCGCAACCGCTCGCTGGGTGTCACGCTCATCGCGGACACGTATCTCATCTAGCAGACTCGTAAGACTAACATCATCACCCTTGGCCTTCAACTGCAGGTAACGGCGACGCGCACGTTCTTCGGCGCTGGCGGTCAGAAAAATCTTCAGCGGTGCGTCGGGAAAAACCACGGTTCCCATGTCCCGGCCATCGGCCACCAGGCCCGGCGCCTCCTGAAATGCCCGCTGGCGCAGCAACAGGGCGTCGCGCACCGCTGGCAACGAAGCGACTTGCGAGGCACCGCTGCCGACCTGTTCGTTGCGGATCGCCAGGGTCACTTCGTCGCCTTCCAGAATAATGCGCTGGCCCTGACCGTTTTCACCGGCCACAAACTGCACATCCAGATGCGCCGCCAGCAACTTGAGCGCCTCTTCATTGGTCAGGTCGACCCCATGATTGCTGGCAGCGAACGCCAACAGACGGTACAGCGCGCCAGAGTCGAGCAAACACCAGCCCAATTGACTGGCCAGCAAACCTGCGATGGTGCCCTTGCCCGAACCGCTTGGTCCGTCGATGGTGATAACAGGTGCTTTGATTTTCACAATGATTCCTCTTGCGCAACAGGCATGCCGACTTGAGCGCACAGCGCCAGGAAATTAGGAAAGGATGTCGCAACGTTTGCACAGCCGCGAATCCGGATCGGTGCCGTCGCCCGCAAGGCGGCGACACTGAAAGCCATGGCGACGCGGTGGTCGCCATGGGCGTTGATGTCGCCGCCACCCGGCGCGCCACCTTCGATAATGATGCCATCGGCTGTAGGCTGGGCATTGATCCCCATCACCTGCAAGCCGTCAGCCATAAGCTGGATACGGTCCGAGTCCCTGCCCCGCAACACCTGCGCACCGCGCAACACCGTGCATCCGCGGGCACAGGCGGCAGCGACGAACAACACCGGAAACTCGTCGACAGCCAGCGGCACCAGCGCTTCAGGAATATTTATTCCGACCAGCGGTGCCGAGCGTACCCGCACGTCAGCCACTGGCTCGCCGCCCACTTGCCGGACGTTTTCAAGGCTGATATCAGCGCCCATCAGACGCAGGATATCAATCACGCCTGTACGGGTCGGATTGATGCCGACGTGCTCAAGCAACAGCTCGCAGTCTTTGGCAATGGAGGCGGCGACCATGAAGAACGCTGCCGAAGAAATATCGCCTGGCACTTCTATGCGCGCCGCCTGCAGTCGATGCCCCGGCTCGACAGTGACCTGTCCTTCGCTACGCTCCAGCGGATAACCGAAGCCCTGCAGCAAACGCTCGGTATGGTCGCGGGTCGCGGCCGGCTCGCTGACCGTGGTGCGGCCCTCGGCGTAAAGCCCCGCCAGCAACAGGCAGGATTTGACCTGAGCACTGGCCAGCGGTGACTCGCACACCTGCCCGACAAGGTGCTGCCCGCCACGAATGATCAGCGGCGCACAGCCTTCGGCGGCGGTTTCGATCACCGCGCCCATGGCCCGCAAAGGCTCGACCACCCGGCTCATCGAACGCCTGGACAAGGTCGCATTGCCGGTCAGGGTACTGTCAAAGCTTTGCGCTGCCAGCAAGCCTGCCAGCAAACGCATCGAGGTTCCGGAATTACCCAGATAAATCGGCCCCGGCGCCGATTTCAAACCCTGCAGGCCGACGCCATGAATGCTCACCCGGCCGTGGTGCGGACCTTCGATGACCACACCCAGGTCACGGAACGCCTGCAAGGTCGCCAGACCATCCTCACCCTCGACAAAGCCTTCGACCTCGGTCGTGCCCTCAGCCAGCGAACCGAAAATGATTGCCCGATGGGAAATCGATTTATCGCCCGGCACCCGCAAGCGACCACTGACCTGCCCGCCCGGGCTGGCCACAAAGACCTGGTCGACCTCAGCCTGGGGCTCGACGTACGCGCGCCGGGCGAGAATCTTGCCGAAATGCTCACGCGCCATGCGCGCCCGGGTAAACACCCCGAGCAACTGGTGACCGTCGCCGGCCTGAACCGCCTCACGCAGGTCATCCAGGTCACTGCGGTAGAGGTCCAGCGTGCGCAGCACCGCCTCGCGATTGGCCAGAAAAATGTCATGCCACATCACCGGATCACTGCCGGCAATGCGGGTGAAGTCACGGAAACCACCGGCCGCATAGCGGAAGATTTCCAGATTCTCGTTACGCTTGGCCAGCGAGTCGACCAGGTTGAACGCCAGCAAATGCGGCAGGTGGCTGGTCGCCGCCAGCACTTCGTCATGCCGCTCGACGCGCATGTGCTCGACATCGGCGCCCAGCGCAGCCCACAGTCGATGCACCACACTGACCGCCTCGGGGTCGGTGTCCGGCAGCGGCGTGAGAATCACTTTGTGACGGCGAAACAGGTCGGCATTGGACGCTTCCACGCCGCTCTGCTCGGAACCGGCAATCGGATGCCCCGGCACAAAACGCGCAGGCATGGCCCCGAAGGCTTGCTGCGCGGCCCGTACCACATTGCCTTTGGCGCTGCCGACATCGGTGAGAATGGCATTGCCCAGGTCAAGCGGCGCCAACCGGGCAAGGACTTTCTCCATGGCCAGGATCGGCACCGCCAGCTGGATCAAGTCAGCGCCGCAACAGGCACTGGCCAGATCCGCCTCGCAACGGTCGACCACCCCAAGCTCGACCGCCAGACGCCGTGACTGCGGGTCCAGGTCAACGCCGACCACTTCACGACACAGGCCGCTCTGCCGAATGCCCTTGGCAAAGGAGCCGCCGATCAGGCCGAGTCCGACCACCACCAGGCGACCGATCAACGGCCCGCTCGCTTGCACTGTCATGACCTCACAACACCGCTTTGGGGTACGAGCCCAGTACTTTGAGGGCCACCGCTTCCTGACGAATTGTCTCCAGCACCGCTTTGACCAGCGGGTCCTGGTGATGGCCAACGAAGTCGATGAAGAACACGTAGGTCCACTTGCCGCTGCGCGACGGGCGGGTTTCGATGCGGGTCAGGTCCAGGCCGTTCTCGTGGAACGGCACCAGCAGCTCGTGCAAGGCGCCGGGCTTGTTGCTCATCGACACAATGATCGAGGTCTTGTCGTCGCCGGTCGGCGGCACTTCCTGATTACCGATGATCAGAAAGCGCGTGGAGTTGTCCGGGCGATCTTCGATCTTTTCCGCCAGACGGGTCAGGCCGTACAGGCTGGCCGCCATATCGCCGGCGATGGCCGCCGAATTCCACTCGCTTTTCACCCGCTTGGCCGCTTCGGCGTTGCTGGCCACGGCCACACGCTCGACGTTCGGGTAATGCGCATCCAGCCACTTGCGGCACTGCGCCAGCGACTGGGCATGCGAGTAAATACGCGTGATGCTCTGGGTCTTGGTGCTCTCGCCCACCAGCAGGTGGTGGTGAATGCGCAGCTCGACTTCGCCGCAGATCACCATGTCGTGCTCAAGGAAGCTGTCGAGGGTGTGGTTGACCGCACCTTCGGTGGAGTTCTCCACCGGCACGACGCCAAAGTTCACCGCGCCGGCAACCACTTCACGGAACACTTCGTCGATGGCCGCCATGGGCTTGCTGACCACGGCATGACCAAAGTGCTTCATGGCGGCGGCCTGGGTAAACGTGCCTTCCGGCCCCAGGTAGGCGACATTCAGCGGCATCTCAAGGGCCAGGCACGACGACATGATCTCGCGGAACAAGCGGGCCATCTCTTCGTTGCTCAGCGGGCCACGATTACGCTCCATCACCCGCTTGAGCACCTGGGCTTCACGCTCGGGGCGATAGAACACCGGCACTTCGCCTTCGGCCAGAGAAGACATCTTGACCCGCGCCACTTCCTGGGCACAGCGAGCGCGCTCGCCGATCAGTTCCTGAATCTTCTCGTCGAGCGCATCGATACGCACCCGCAGCGCCTTGAGTTCCTGCTCGGACATCAGCCGTGTTCCTTCTCGAAGTCTTTCATGTAGGTCACCAGCGCATTGACCGCATCCAGGCCTACGGCATTGTAGATCGAGGCGCGCATGCCGCCGACCGAACGGTGGCCCTTGAGGTTGAGCAGGCCGTTGGCCTCGGCACCGACCAGGAACGGCTTGTCCAGGCGGTCATCGGCCAGGCGGAACGGCACGTTCATCCACGAGCGGTCAGCCTTGTTGATCGGGTTGTTGTACAGCGCGCTGGCATCGATATAGTCGTACAGCGTGCGCTGCTTGAGCTCGTTGACCCTGGCGATCGCCTCGACACCGCCCTGCTCCTTGAGCCACTCAAACACCAGGCCGGACAAGTACCAGGCCAGGGTCGGCGGGGTGTTGTACATCGAGCCGTTATCGGCGGCGACCTTGTAGTTGAGCATGGTCGGGCACAGGGCGCGGGCGCGGCCCAGCAGGTCTTCACGGATGATGACCACCACGATGCCGCTCGGGCCGATGTTTTTCTGGGCACCGGCGTAGATCATGCCGAAGCGGGAAATATCGACCGGGCGCGACAGGATGTCGGAAGACATGTCGGCGACCAGCGGTACGTCGCCGGTCTCCGGGATCCAGTTGAATTCCAGACCGCCGATGGTTTCGTTGGGCGCGTAGTGAACGTAGGCCGCGTTTTTCGACAGCGCCCACTCGTCCTGGCCTGGAATGGCGAAGTAGTCATAAGGCTTGGCGGTGGCGGCCACATTGACCTTGCCGTAGCGCGAGGCTTCTTCGATAGCCTTTTGCGACCAGATGCCGGTGTCGACGTAATCGGCCTCGCCGTTTTCCGGCAACAGGTTCAGGGCGATCTGGGCAAACTGCTGGCTGGCACCGCCCTGCAGGAACAGCACCTTGTAGTTGGAAGGGATATTGAGCAGGTCGCGAAAATCCTGCTCGGCCTTGTTGGCAATGGACACGAACTCATCGCTGCGATGGCTCATTTCCATGACCGACAGACCTTTGCCATGCCAGTCCAGGAGCTCGGCCTGGGCACGCAACAGCACAGCTTCCGGGAGCGCAGCAGGGCCTGCGCAGAAGTTAAAGACTCGCTTGCTCATATCCACTCTCGTCAAATGCGTTGGGTCTGTTCACGCTACGTTGCGCAGCCGAAACGTAGCAAGGGCCGGACAGGTATGTGCACGCACAAACGAGCCAGCCCTCAACTGATTTACTTCATCACTCAGCCTTGCGGCTCTTCGCCTTCTGCGCTGTCGGCTGGCAGATCATCGCCCGCTTCGTCGCCTGCTTCATCGATAGCCTCGTCAGCGTCAAGCGCCCGCTCGTCCAGCTCGGACTCTTCGTCCTCTTCGCTTTCCGAAGGCTCCTGAACCCGCTCGAGACCGACCAGTTTTTCGTCGCTGGCCAGCTTGATCAGGGTCACGCCCTGGGTATTACGGCCCAGACTGGAAACCTCGGCGACACGGGTGCGAACCAGTGTGCCCTGGTCGGAAATCAGCATGATTTCTTCGCCATCAAGTACCTGAACCGCGCCGACCAGACGGCCGTTACGTTCGTTGCTGACCATGGCGATAACGCCCTGCCCGCCACGTTTGTATTCAGGGAACTCGGAAATCGCCGTGCGCTTGCCATAACCACGCTCGGAAGCGGTGAGAATCTGGCTGCCTTCTTCCGGGATCAGCATCGAAATCAGCTTCTGCCCTTCTGGCAGACGCATGCCGCGAACGCCGCGAGCGGTACGGCCCATGGCACGAACGTCGGATTCCTTGAAGCGCGTGACCTTGCCGCCGTCAGAGAACAGCATGATTTCCTGCTCGCCATCGGTGATGGCTGCCGAAATCAGGATGTCGCCTTCGTCGAGCTCAAGGGCGATCAGGCCAACGCTACGCTGACGACTGAATGCCACCAGCGGGGTCTTTTTGACCGTACCGTTGGCGGTGGACATGAAGATGAACGGAGCCTTCTTCTTGTCTGCAGCCTTGATACGCGCCTTGCGCTCTTCTTCGGTTTCGCCACTGTTCTCGTCATCGATTTCGCCGTCGATGACTTCGCCTTCTTCCTCGTCAGCCCGCTTGCGCATGGCTTCCAGGTCGACCGGCAACATGGTGGTGATGTATTCGCCATCGCTCAACGGCAACAGGTTGACCAGCGGACGGCCACGGGCAGCGCGAGACGCTTCCGGAATCTCGTAGGTCTTGAGCCAGTACACCTTGCCTTTGCTGGAGAACATCAGCAGCGTGGTGTGGCTGTTGGCGACCAGCAGGTGCGAGATGTAATCCTCGTCCTTGATGCCGGTGGCCGATTTGCCCTTGCCACCGCGACGCTGGGCCTGGTAGGCGGTCAGCGGCTGGGTCTTGGCGTAGCCGCCGTGGGAAATGGTGACCACACGGTCTTCTTCGGTGATCAGGTCACCCAGCGTCAGGTCCAGGCGCGCCTCGAGAATCTCGGTGCGACGCACATCGCCGTATTCGGCGCGGATCAGCTCCAGCTCTTCACGAATGACTTCCATCAGTCGCTCGGCGCTGTTGAGGATGCGGATCAGCTCGCCGATCTGCTTGAGAATTTCCTGGTACTCGCCCAGCAGCTTCTCGTGTTCAAGACCGGTCAGGCGGTGCAGGCGCAACTCGAGGATGGCCTGGGCCTGCTCGGGCGACAGGTAATACTTGCCGTCACGCAGACCGTATTGCGGATCGAGGTTTTCCGGACGGCACGAGTCGGCACCGGCGCGCTCGACCATCTCGACCACGGCACTGGATTCCCAGGCGGTGCTGATCAGTCCTTCCTTGGCCTCGGCCGGCGATGGCGAGGCCTTGATCAGGGCGATGACCGGATCGATGTTGGACAGCGCAACGGCCTGGCCTTCAAGGATATGACCGCGCTCGCGCGCCTTGCGCAGTTCGAACACGGTACGGCGGGTCACGACTTCGCGGCGGTGACGCACGAAGGCTTCCAGCAGGTCCTTGAGGTTGAGGATGCGCGGACGGCCGTCGATCAGGGCAACGATGTTGATGCCGAACACGCTTTGCAGCTGGGTCTGGGCATAAAGATTGTTGAGGATGACCTCAGGCACTTCGCCACGGCGCAGCTCGATGACCACGCGCATGCCGTCCTTGTCGGACTCGTCGCGCAGCTCGGTGATGCCTTCGAGCTTCTTCTCTTTCACCAGCTCGGCGATCTTTTCGATCAGGCGGGCCTTGTTGAGCTGGTACGGCAGCTCGGTGATGACGATCTGCTGGCGACCACCGACCTTGTCGATGTCTTCGATCGTGGAGCGGGCGCGCATGTAGATGCGGCCGCGACCGGTGCGATAAGCCTCGATGATGCCGGCACGACCGTTGATCACGCCCGCCGTCGGAAAGTCGGGGCCGGGGATGAACTGCATCAGTTCATCGATCGACAGGTCGGGGTTGTCGATCAGCGCCAGGCAGCCGTCGATGACCTCGCCCAGGTTGTGCGGCGGAATGTTGGTCGCCATGCCCACGGCGATACCGCTGGAACCGTTGACCAGCAGGTTGGGAATCCGCGTCGGCATGACCGCCGGGATCAGCTCGGTGCCGTCGTAGTTGGGCACCCAGTCGACGGTTTCCTTGTGCAGGTCGGCCAGCAGCTCGTGAGCCAGCTTGGTCATGCGCACTTCGGTGTATCGCATCGCCGCGGCATTATCGCCGTCGACCGAACCGAAGTTGCCCTGACCGTCGACCAGCAGATAGCGCAGCGAGAACGGCTGGGCCATACGCACGATGGTGTCGTAGACAGCGGTGTCGCCATGCGGGTGGTACTTACCGATCACATCGCCGACCACACGGGCAGACTTCTTGTACGGCTTGTTCCAGTCGTTGCCCAGCTCGCTCATGGCATACAGCACACGCCGATGCACGGGCTTCAGGCCATCGCGCGCATCCGGCAGTGCGCGACCGACGATCACGCTCATGGCGTAGTCGAGGTAGGACTGTTTCAGCTCGTCTTCGATATTGACCGGGAGAATTTCTTTGGCCAGTTCACCCATGAGAAGCCTGATTCCTTTTTCTGGTGAAACCCCGCCACTCCATGCGGAATGGCCAAGGCTCGCCGCCACTGGCTAAGGCCAGACGGCGATTTACGACAAATCAACGGGTTACGCCATGGATCTGCGCAGTAGGAGGGACTGCGATTAGCGTCCCCGGAAACCGCCGGATGTTACCACAACCGCCGCTACGCTCCTATCCTTTGCAAGCGCCAGAAACGAGCCACCCAGGCGTAAATCGTCCGAGAAGCGCTCACAGGCCCGTATAGGGAACCCTGCGCAGAGAGAACGCCACTGATGACCAACCGCCAGCACTCAATGCAGATGCTTGCGACTCATCAGCTGCGCCAGCTTGGCGGTGTCGGGTCGCTCGACGATGCCTTTTTCGGTAACGATGGCGTCGATCAGGTCCGCCGGGGTCACATCGAACACCGGATTGAACACCTCGACATCGGCGCCTACACGCTGCCCGCCCAGCTCCAGCAACTCGCGGCCATCACGTTCTTCAAGAATGATGTCGTCACCGCTGGGCATGCTCATGTCGATGCTCGAACTCGGCGCCACGACCATGAAGCGCACGCCGTGGTGCATGGCCGCCACGGCCAGCTGGTAAGTGCCGATCTTGTTGGCCACATCGCCATTGGCGGTGATCCGGTCAGCACCGACGATCACCCAGGTGATGCCTTTGGTGCGCATAAGGTGCGCTGCCGCCCCGTCGGCATTGAGGGTGACCGGTACGCCGTCGTTGAGCAGTTCCCAGGCGGTCAGGCGCGAGCCTTGCAGCCAGGGACGGGTTTCATCGACGAACACCCGCTCGATCATGCCTTCCAGATAAGCGGCGCGGATGACACCCAGTGCCGTGCCGACACCACCGGTGGCCAATGCGCCGGCATTACAGTGGGTCAACACGGTTTGCAGGTTGCCCTGATGCTTGCGAATCAGTTCGGCGCCCAATTGCGCCATGGTCAGGTTGGCCTCACGGTCGCTCAGATGAATCGCCACCGCCTCGGCCTCCAGAGCCGCCAGCGGGTCTTCACCCTGTTTCAGACGTTGCAGGCGCTCACGCAGGCGATTCAGCGCCCAGTTCAGGTTGACCGCTGTAGGCCGTGCATCGGCCAACAGGGTGAAATCCGCCTCCAGCGCCGCCCGCCAGTCACCCCCGGCAGCGATCCGGGCGCGCGCCCCCAGCACCAGCCCGTAGGCGGCGCTGATACCAATGGCCTGGGCACCGCGCACCACCATGTTGCGGATCGCCTCCACCACAGCGGCTGTGCTGTGATAACCCAGCCAGACCTCTTCAAACGGCAATGCCCGCTGATCCAGCAGGTAAAGAGCGTCATCCCGCCAATCGATGGCCTGTACTTTCTCCGCAGCCAATAACCGATCGCGCATCGCCCACTCCGTTTTCACAATCCAGACCTGAATAAAAAAGCGGTCGATTATAGCGAGCCCACCTCAAGGGTGCTCGGGTATACTTCGCCATCACCCTTGACAGAGCGCGTGCCATCGGCGCCGGCGTTATCCTTGCAAGCGTTTTACACAATCTGAACGAACCCCGGAAGCCTTGTCATGCCAACACCCCATACGCCTTTCGATTTGCTGCTCCTGCCCGCCTGGCTGGTGCCGGTCGAACCTGCAGGCGTAGTGCTCAAGGAGCATGGCATTGGCATCCGCGATGGCTTGGTCGCCTGGATCGGACCGCGCGCCGAAGCCTTGCGCAGGCCCAGCGCCGAGGTGATCGAACTGCCCGGCATGCTGCTCGCCCCCGGCCTGATCAACGCCCACGGGCATGCCGCGATGACCCTGTTCCGCGGCCTGGCCGATGACCTGCCGCTGATGACCTGGCTGCAGGAACACATCTGGCCCGCCGAAGGCAAATGGGTCGATGAAGCCTTTGTACGCGACGGCACCGACCTGGCCATCGCCGAGCAGCTCAAGGGTGGCATCACCTGCTTCTCGGACATGTACTTTTATCCCAAGGTGGCCGCCGAACGGGTGCATAACAGCGGCATGCGCGCGCAAATCTGTGTTCCGGTGCTGGATTTCCCGGTCCCCGGCGCACGTACTGTCGACGAAGCCCTGCACGTCGGCATCGAGCTGTTCAACGACCTGGCGCACCATTCGCGCATCACGGTTGCCTTCGGCCCGCACGCCCCTTACACCGTCAGCGACGAAAACCTGGAGCGGGTGCGGGTCATCGCCGATGAGCTCGACGCCATGATCCACATGCATGTGCATGAAACCGCCTTCGAGGTCGAGCAATCCCTCGAACAGCGCCAGGAGCGCCCGCTGGCGCGCCTGCAACGCCTGGGCCTGCTCGGGCCGCGCCTGCAAACCGTGCACATGACCCAGATCAGCGATGAAGACCTGGCCCTGCTGGTAGAAAGCAACACCAGCGTGGTTCACTGCCCCGAGTCGAACCTGAAGCTGGCCAGCGGCTTTTGCCCGGTCGAACGCCTCTGGCAGGCCGGGGTCAATGTGGCCATCGGCACCGATGGCGCGGCCAGTAACAATGACCTCGACCTGCTGGGCGAAACCCGCACCGCCGCCTTGCTGGCCAAGGCCGTGGCCGGGTCTGCCACCGCGCTGGATGCCCACCGGGCATTGCGCATGGCTACGCTCAATGGAGCCAGGGCGCTGGGGATTCAGGCCCAGGCCGGCTCGCTGGAGATCGGCAAGGCTGCCGACATGGTCGCCTTCGACCTCAGCGGGCTGAACCAGCAGCCGGTCTATGACCCGGTATCGCAACTGATCTACACCTGCAGCCGCGACTGCGTGCGCCATGTGTGGGTGGCCGGCAAGCCATTGCTTGAAGATGGCCGCCTGACCCGCATGGACGAACAGGCCTTGCGCGACACCGCCATTGCCTGGGGCCGGCGCATTGCCGGCCAGACCGAATAATGCTGCACCGGCCCATTATCAGTGCCAGGCCTTTTGCCGGCCGCCGGATCACACCGAATCCAGAGTTAAAGAGGTACACCCCATGAGCAACGTCGACCGCGCAGAAATCGCCAAATTCGAGGCCCTTGCCCATCGCTGGTGGGACCGCGAAAGCGAATTCAAGCCCCTGCACGACATCAACCCGCTGCGGGTCAACTGGATTGACGAACGGGTCAGCCTGGCTGGCAAGAATGTCCTCGATGTCGGCTGTGGCGGCGGCATTCTCAGCGAGGCCATGGCCTTGCGCGGCGCCACCGTGACCGGCATCGACATGGGCGAAGCGCCACTGGCCGTCGCCCGCCTGCACCAGCTTGAGTCCGGCGTACAGGTCGAGTACCGGCAGATCACTGCCGAAGACATGGCCCTGGAAATGCCCGAGCAGTACGACGTGGTCACGTGTCTGGAAATGCTTGAACACGTGCCGGACCCTTCCTCGGTGATCGCGGCCTGCTACCGCATGGTCAAGCCGGGCGGCCAGGTGTTCTTCTCGACCATCAACCGCAACCCCAAGGCCTACCTGTTCGCCATCGTCGGCGCCGAGTACATCCTCAACCTGCTGCCACGCGGCACCCACGACTTCAAGAAATTCATCCGCCCTTCCGAGCTGGGTGCCTGGAGCCGCGCCACCGGCCTGCAGGTCAAGGACATCATCGGCCTGACCTACAACCCGCTGACCAAGCACTACAAGCTGTCCGGCGATGTCGATGTCAACTACATGATCCAGACCGTGAAGGAGGCTTGAGCATGCGCCTGCGAGCCATCCTGTTCGACATGGACGGCACCTTGCTGGACACCGCGCCGGACTTCATCGCCATCTGTCAGGCGATGCTGGCCGAGCGCGGCTTTCCAGCGGTGGACGACAAGCTGATCCGCGATGAGATCTCCGGTGGCGCCAAGGCCATGGTCGCCGCGACCTTCGCCCTGTCGCCCAATGCCCCGGAATTCGAAGCCCTGCGCCTGGAATTTCTGGAGCGTTACCAGGCCGATTGCGCGGTGCACACCCGGCTGTTCGATGGCATGGGCCAGTTGCTCGCCGACATCGAAAAGGCCGGCCTGATCTGGGGCGTGGTCACCAACAAGCCGGTGCGCTTTGCCGCGCCGATCATGGAGCAACTGGGCCTGGCCGAACGCTCGGCGCTGTTGATCTGCCCCGACCACGTCACCTACAGCAAGCCGCACCCGGAACCGTTGATCCTGGCGTGCAAGCAGCTCGACCTGGACCCTGGCAGTGTCTTGTTCGTTGGCGACGACCTGCGCGACATCGAGTCGGGCCGCGACGCCGGCACCCGCACCGCCGCGGTACGCTATGGCTACATTCATCCCAACGACAACCCCAGCCATTGGGGCGCCGACGTGGTGGTCGACCATCCGCTGGAGTTACGCAAGGTGCTCGATAACGCCCTGTGCAGCTGCTGAATCACCCGATCCGTCGTCATTTCCAGGGAGGTTACCGATGTTCGATTACACTGCCCGCCCCGACCTGCTCAAGGGCCGGGTCATCCTGGTCACCGGCGCAGGCCGCGGCATCGGTGCGGCGGCAGCCAGCACCTTTGCCGCCCACGGCGCTACGGTGCTGTTGCTGGGCAAGACCGAAGCCAACCTGAACCAGGTGCATGACCGCATCAAAGCCGCCGGTCACCCGCAACCGATGGTGATCCCCTTCGATCTGGAAACCGCCCAGGCCGACCAGTACGACCAACTCGCCTCGATGATCGAAAGCGAATTCGGTGCGCTCGATGGTCTGTTGCACAATGCCTCGATCATCGGCCCACGCACGCCGCTGGAGCAGTTATCGGGCGAGCAGTTCATGCGCGTGATGCACATCAACGTCAATGCCATGTACCTGCTCACCCATGCGTTGCTGCCGCAGCTCAAGCAATCGGTCGATGCCTCGGTGGTGTTCACCTCCAGCAGCGTGGGACGCAAGGGGCGCGCCTATTGGGGCGCCTATGGCATTTCGAAATTTGCCACCGAAGGCCTGATGCAGACCCTGGCCGACGAACTGGACGGCGTGACGGCGGTGCGCGCCAACAGCCTTAACCCTGGCGCCACGCGCACCGACATGCGCGCCCAGGCCTATCCGGCCGAAGACCCGCTGGCCAACCCGACACCGGCGCAGATCATGCCTGTCTATCTGTACTTGATGGGGCCTGACAGCACAGGCATCAATGGCCAGGCATTCAACGCTCAATGATGGAAAAAAGCGTCAGCGGTGACGGCACTCCGACACAATCTGACGCAGCAACCGGTTAAAACACTCACAGCGTCAAGCTAATGCCGTAGCACTGCTCTGAATCCTGCTTGCAAGCCGTTGATTTTGAATAACTCAGGGATGAATGAACCGAATGGCACGAGTTTCGCTCTAACCCAACCAGCCAGCAAGGAATGTGCTGAGGAGTGAAGACATGAATTCTCCCACCCGGATCGATTCAGTGGCCATCGACACAGATGTCGTGCAACGCCTGCATGCGCAACACCGCGCGCAGGACCGTTCGTCAGCCACTCGTCCGCCCATGGATCTGGCGCAACTGAGCCTGCTACTGGCTCAACAGCTGCAAACCAGCCTGGAGGCTGATCGCATCCTGAGCCTGTTTTTTCAGAGCCTTCAGCCTTACCTGGCGCTCGATGGCCTGCGCTACAGCCACAGCCTCAGTGACTTGCAGTTGCAACTGGGCGAGAAGACCCTTGAAGTGGCCAGCTACAGCCTCAGCCATGAAGGCGAGTCGCTCGGGCAACTGACACTGCACCGGCAACAGCCGCTCGACGCCTCGCAGCACAATGACCTCGAAAGCCTGCTGAGTTGCCTGCTGTACCCGTTGCGCAATGCCCTGCTCTATCGCATCGCTATTCAGAGTGCCATGCGTGACCCGCTGACCGAAACCGGCAACCGGATCGCCATGGAACAGACCCTGTCACGCGAAGCCGAAGCATCGCTGCGTCACAGACAGCCACTATCGCTGTTGATGCTGGACATCGATCATTTCAAGCGCATCAACGACAACCACGGCCACTTCAATGGCGACCATGTCCTCAAAATCGTCGCCCAGACCCTGAAGAGCCAGGTGCGCAATGTCGACCGGGTGTTTCGCTATGGCGGGGAAGAGTTTGTGATCATTCTGGCCAATACCGACCGTGACACCGCCGCATTGGTCGGGGAGCGTTTGCGCCAGGCGGTGCAGGACCTGGACTTCAGCAGCCTGGGCAACCTCAGGCCGAGTATCAGCCTGGGTTGCTCCACCTTGTTGCCGGCCGAATCTACCGACAGCCTGCTGCGCCGGGCCGACAGCGCCCTTTACGTGGCCAAGCGCGAAGGCCGCAACCGGATGATGATGGCCGGCTGAGGCCCTCTTCAATCACGCCGGCTGGGCCATCCGCTTACGTGACGATTTGCTGCGCTCCTGCCGCTCCGATTGCAGGCAGCGCTCCAGAAACAGGTACATGTAGTCGTAGCTGCGGGTGATCGCCTGGCGCAGTTCATACTGCTGGGCATCGCTGGCATGATGACCGACCAGCGTGCAGATGATTTCCAGGGCTTCCCAGGGATGCGCATCGTCATACTGGGCATGCATTTTCAACCACTTCATCGCCCGCTTGCGCGACTCGTCCGGGAACGCCTGGGCGTACACACCGGTCGAGCACACCAGCGCCGACCACTCACCGGTCGCACCCTCGATAGCGTAGTTGGTGGCGGCCATCGCCACCGCCAGGCTGTCACTGGCGCAACTCTGTGCGCACCAGTGGCTCAGGGCATGCAGTTCCGGTGGCACGTGCTGGGCCTTGAGATCATCCAGGCTGACATCGTGGGCCTGGCACCAGTTGACCCAATAGTCGGCATGATTGAGTTCGACACGAATGTTACGCATCAGCCAGCGCCGCGCCATATCTTCGCCCGGATGACGGGCAAAGCGGGTCTTGGTCAGGTTCTGCGCCATATAGACAGCAAACTGCTCGACCACCGGCCAGCCGCCGATCAGGTAGTTGCGCATAGTTGCAGGGCTCAGACGCCCGTCGCGCATGCGCTGGTAAAGCTCATGTTCCACCACGCGAGCCTTGGCAGCGCTACAGTCCTGTATCAACTGCTGTGCCCATGCGGGGTAACTGCTGGCTTCCATGAGCGGACCGGTTCTGACGAAAGTTTCGATCACTGTGTAACTCCTGTTAAAAATCCTTGCGTTGGATCTATGCCCGGTGAACGGAGGCATCCCGCCCCGGACCTGACTGCTGCGGTACTGGCTGCACGCCTAGCCGTACCGGTTTTTTATAAAGGCTCTCACACGTCAACAGCTCAGGGCGACCGATCAGGTAACCCTGCGCAAAGTCCACGCCCATCTCACGCAGGACACCTTCGATCAATGGCGTCTCGACATATTCGGCGATGGTGCGCTTACCCATGACATGACCGATATGATTGATCACCTCGACCATCGAACGGTTGACGGCGTTGTCGAGCATATCCTTGACGAAACTGCCGTCAATCTTGAGAAAGTCTACCGGCAGGTGCTTGAGGTAAGCGAACGAAGACATACCGGCACAAAAATCGTCCAGTGAAAACAGACAGCCCAATGCCTTGAGCTCGTTGATGAACGTGATGGCACGGCCCAGGTCGGCGATGGCAGTGGTTTCGGTGATTTCGAAACAGATCATGCCCGGCGCGACGCCATGGCTGTGAAACTGCTGTTTGAGATACGCCAGAAAGGCGGTATCGCCGATGCTGGCGCCCGACAGGTTGATCGCACACAACGCCGGCAATGCCTGGGCAGGCTCATGTTCGCGACTGTGCGCAATCAGCTTGAACACCGTACGCACCACCCATCGGTCCAGCGTAGTCATCAGGCCGAATCGCTCGGCGGCAGGGATGAACCGGTCCGGCACTACGATATTTCCCGACTCATCGCGCAGGCGCAGCAGAATCTCGATATGGCGCTGGTCGTGGTCCGTGCCTTGCGGGTCTATCGGGGCGATTTCCTGGGCATACAGGCAGAAGCGATCTTCTTCCAGCGCCATGCGCAGCCGCTGGATCCAGGCCATTTCTCCGGAGCGCAGCGACAGTTCCAGGTCGTCCGGGTGATAGACCTGCACCCGATTGCGGCCCCTTTCCTTGGCCATGTAACAGGCCAGATCTGCAGCGCGCAGGGCATCTTCCAGGCTCAGCCGGACGGCATCGATCAACACCACACCGACGCTGGCCGTGGTCATGAAGGTGCGGCCCTTCCAGACGAAATGCAGGTTTTCCACCATGCGCAGCAGGACTTCGGCGATCTCCTGCGCGGTGTCCGGCGAGCAGTCCTGCAGCAGAATGCCGAATTCATCACCGCCCAGCCGCGCCAGGGTGTCGCCCTCACGCAGGCCTTGAGGCAGCACCGTACACAGGTGACGCAACAACTGATCGCCAGCGGCATGCCCGTGGCCGTCATTGATCAGCTTGAACTGGTCCAGGTCGAGCAACAGCAGCGCATGACTGGCGCCTTCACGGCTCAGCAACTGCTCCAAGTGGTATTCGAACTCACTGCGGTTGACCAGCCCGGTCAACGGATCATGGGCCGCCTGCCACGACAGATTGGCGATGTACTGGCGTTCCTGGGTCAGGTCGTGCAGTACCAGTACCGCGCCACTGACCTGACCGTCGGTGTGAATCGGTGAACCCACCAGTGCCACCGGCACAGTGCTGCCGTCCAGGCGCTGGATCAGCTTGCAATGCACACTGCCGCTTTTGAGCTGGCCCTGCTGGATACGCTCGATCAGCACCGAGCTGTCCTGGCGGTCGCCCTCGTCCAACAGATGAAACAAGGCCGCCAACGGCATGCCGCTGGCCTGCGCACTTTGCCAGTGGGTGAGTTTTTCGGCTGCCGGATTCATGTAGACGATGCTGCCATCGACATCGGTGCTGATCACCCCGTCGCCGATGGACTCAAGCGTCACCTGCGCCCGCTCCTTCTCCAGCCGCAAGGCATCGGCGATGGCCCGGCGCAACGCCAGCAGCTTGTGGGTGCGTAACAACGCCAGCACGATCAGAGTCAGTGCGGTGATCAGGTTGACGCCCACCAGCAGCCCCAGCATCTGCCGGGAGCCGGCGCCCAGCGCCTCGCTGAAGGCCATGGCGGCCGGGCTGATTTGCGCATTCAGGTTGTCGATATGCTCAAGCCATGCGCCGACCTCGGCCGGCGTCGGCTCAGCCTGGGCGATACGCGCGTGCACGCTCTGCGCCAGGGCGTCGAGTTCGGCAAGGTAAGCGTCACCCAGCGTCCACCAGTGCAAGGCCTCCTGCATCGGCGCGAAACCGCGAAAGTAGCGGTACAGCCAGATGATTCCCGAGACATCCTGCGGGTGATTGCCGCCTTGCAGAATGCCGGCCCGCGCCGCTGCAAGGTCCGGCTCAGGCATATTGAGCGACTCGCGCAACATGCGGTCGCCCTGGGGAATGGCGATAGCCTGACGGTATCTGCGCCAGTCACGCTCGTCGCGACTTTGCACATAACGGTCAAGGTAATGAATGGCGTCCTTCTGGCCCTTGGACCAGAGACTTTCACCGCCGACATAACTGCGCACGGCCGACATCAGATACAGGCTGAAACAGCCCAGCAGCACCTGAAACAGCGCTATCGCCATAAAGGGCCAGACAATGCCCATGAAACGAGGCTTTGCGAGAGGTCGCGAGGGTTTCATGGATTCCGTTCACCGACTGCCAACTGATGGTCCTGACCTGAGACTAGGCCAAATCCGCTTGTGCAGCAGGCGGATTAACCGATTGAGCGCTCGCAAACAGTGAAACGGGTCTCAGACTTGCTGCAAATGCCCATAAAGCCTGGCATACAGACCGCCTTCGGCCATCAGTTGCTGATGATCGCCATCTTCGGCAATGCGCCCGCCATCGAACACCAATACCCGGTCGGCCTGTTTCACCGCCGACAGACGGTGCGCGATGATCAGCGTGGTACGCCCCTGCAGAAAACGCCCCAGCGCCTGATGCAGGTTGTACTCGGTGGCGGCGTCCAGCGCCGAGGTCGCCTCGTCGAGTATGACCACCTTGGGTTCGGCCAGTACCATGCGGGCAATCGCCAGGCGCTGGCGCTGGCCACCGGACAGACGCACACCGGAACGGCCCAGCACAGTGTCCAGCCCCTGCGGCATGCTGCGCACCGTGTCCTGCAATTGCGCAATATCCAGCGCCCGCCAGCACTCTTCGTCGCTGCACGTGCGGCCCATGGTCAGGTTGGCGCGAACACTGTCGTTGAACAACGCCGGATGCTGCAGCACCACCGCCACTTGCTCACGCAGGTACGCCAGGCCAATCTGCTGCTGGGTCGCACCGCCGAAGCGAATACTGCCGCTGTCGGGGGTGTACAAGCCGAGCAGCAGTTGCACCAGGGTACTCTTGCCACCGCCGCTGGCACCGACGATGGCAACCTTCTCGCCCGGCGTGATGGACAGGTTCAACTGGTCCAGCACCCGCTCCGGGCCATAGCCAAAACTCAGGCCGTGTACTTCGATGCCCACGGTGTCGTGACCCTTGAACGGATCGGCGCCGCCCGGGTAATGCGGCTCATCGGCGCGCGCCAGCAGTTCGTTGATGCGCGTCAGCGCGCCACCGGCGGCGTACCAGGCGTATTGCAGGTTCAGCAACTGCTCGACCGGGCTGATCATGAACCACAGGTAACTGAACACCGCCAGCATCTGGCCGATGGAGAGGTCTGAAAACAGCACGGTGAGCATCGCCGCCGCGCGAAAGATATCGATGCCGAACTGAAACAGCAGCGCACTGGCACGCCCCGAGGCGTCGCTTTTCCACTGCGAATTGACCGCGAAATCGCGCACCTCGCGAGCACGCAGCCCAAGGCGGCCCAGAAAGAAGTCCTGACGGTTGCTGGCGCGCACTTCCTGGATGGAATCCAGGGTTTCACTCAGCGTCTCGGTGAAACGCGCAGTGCTGTCGTTTTCAAGCTTCTTGAGGTGTTTGACCCGCTTGCCCAGACGCACCGTGGCCATGACCACCAATGGGTTGAACAACAGAATCAGCAGCGCCAGTTTCCAGTGCATCCAGACCAGAATGGCCGAGGTGCCCGCCAGGCTGAGCATGGCCACCAGAAAGCGGCTCAGGGTTTCACCGATAAATTTGTCCAGCGTGTCCAGGTCGGTGACCAGGTGCGTGGTCACCGTGCCGCTGCCCAGGCTTTCGTATTCACGCAGGGCAATGCGCTTGAGGCGCTCGATCAGGCGCAGACGGATGCGGTAGACGATGCCCTTGGACAAGCGGGCGAACAACCGCGCCTGCAAAACGTTGAACAGCAAGGCGCCCAGGCGCAGCAGCAAGGTCAGCAGCAACATCAGACCGATATAGCCAACCGCCTTCTGCAAGCCTTCAGGCAGCAGGCGGTCCATGACACGTAACGCGCTATTGCCATGGCCGAGCAGCACTTCATCGACCAACAAGGGCAACAACAATGGAATCGGCACACTGCACAGCGTGGCCATGACCGCCACGCCATTGGCGGCCCATAGCGCCTTCTTGTGTTGCAGCACCAGCCGGCGAATTTCAGCCCAGCTCAGACGATCGCGAGGGCCGGACAATTGAGTGGACGTTGCCGTGTCGCCAGGGGTTTCAGGCACAGGCCGCACGCTCCAGCCAGCGGCCCAGCAAAGACGCCAGCGCCTCCAGCGGTTGATAGCCATTGGTCAGCAAGGCCAGTTGGCCATTGCGCTCGGCCAGCAGGGTCGGAAAGCCGGCGATGCCCAGGCCTTGTACCCAGGCAAAATCAGCCTGGGTCGCCGTCAGGCTGGCAACATTGTCGAACGCCTCGGCAAACGCCTGGCGCGACAGCCCGGCTTGCCCGGCCAGTTCGACCAGTGCCGCGGGTTGAGTCACATCACGTCCCTGGGCATAGAACGCGCTCTGGATCAGGCCGGCCAATCGCCAGGCGGCCAGCGGGTCGAATTGCCGGGCCGTGACCAGCGCCCGACACGCAGGCGTGGTGTCGTAGACAAAGCCGTCGGGCAAGGCGCCGTCAAACGCGAACGGCTGGCCGGTGGCCTGCGCCACCGATTGCCAGTGGTCAAGGATATAGCGGCGTGTCGAGGCTTCCAGCGGCGCATCGTTGGAGCGCAGGCCACCCATTACCAAGTGCAGCGCCACACCGCTCTCTTGAGCCTGACGTACCAGGGCCTCGGCGACCGGGGCAAAACCCCAGCACCAGGAACACATCGGGTCCATGACATACACCAGGCGAGCGGACATGGCTCAGGCCTCCGGTTGCTGACGGTAGTTGAAACCGATCGGGTGCGGCTGATTGCGCGCCTTGGCCAGTTCGATCTGCTTTTGCCGGTCAATCGCACTGCGCCGGGTTTTCTCGCTCAGCGTGTTCCAGCAGTGCGGGCAACTGATGCCGGGCGTGTAGTGTTCGCTGGCACGATCTTCGACACTGACCGGCGTGCGGCAGGCATGACATTGATCGTAGTCGCCTTCGGAAAGGTCATGACGCACCGTGACGCGATTATCGAAAACGAAACAGTCGCCACGCCATTTGGTCTGCTCCTGCGGGACTTCCTCAAGGTATTTGAGAATCCCGCCCTTGAGGTGATAGACCTCTTCGAAGCCCTCACCGAGCATGTAGCTGGAGGCTTTTTCGCAACGGATGCCGCCGGTACAGAACATCGCGACTTTCTTGTGTACCGCAGGATCGAAGTGTTCCTTGATGTAGTCGGGAAACTCACGAAACGTGGTGGTCTTGGGATCGATCGCGCCCTCGAAGGTACCGATCGAGACCTCATAGTCGTTACGGGTGTCGATCAACAGCACTTCAGGGTCGTTGATCAGCGCATTCCAGTCCTTGGGCTCAACGTAGGTGCCGACCTTCTTGTTCGGGTCAACGCCGGGCACGCCCAGGGTCACGATCTCTTTCTTGAGCTTGACTTTGGTGCGATAGAACGGCTGCTCGTCGCACAACGACTCTTTGTGATCGATGTCGACCAGACGCGCATCGCTGCGCAGCCAGGCCAACAGGCCATCGATGCCTTCGCGCGTCGCGGAAACCGTACCGTTGATGCCTTCTTCGGCGATCAGCAACGTACCCTTGACGTCGTTGTCGACCATTGCCTTGAGCAGCGGCTCGCGCAGTTCGACGTAGTCTTGCAGGGTGACGAATTTGTACAGCGCAGCCACGACGATCGGCTGGGTCATCGATGTTTGAGTCATGAAAATCTCCAGGTGGTGACCCTCGCAAAGGGCCTACCGGATAAAACTGAAATTGAGCTGAAATTTAAAAACAGGCGACCAGAATCGGCGCGGCGCGGATTCTAGCAAAAACAGATACGCGACCGACAGTCGCACAGGGTGATCCAGATCAAGCGAACGCTTGCCCGGCGGGCATGAGCGGCCTTGACTGGCCGCTCATCGTCATTATTCAGTCATGACCGCCAGCGCAGGTCGGCGACGCCGGCGCAGCACCGGTGACCGCCCATTCCTCAGGCGTATACGTGTGCAACGCCAGGGCGTGAAACTCACTCATCAGTTCGCCCAGGACGCCATAGACCTTCTGATGCCGTTTGACGGCATTGAGACCCTGGAACTGCTCACTGACCAGCACCGCCTTGTAGTGGGTTTCAAGGCCACGGCTATGCATGTGGCTCTCATCCAGCACCTGCAGGTGCTGGGGTTGCAAGGCGGCCAGAGTCGATTCGATACGTTGTTGCATGCTCATGTCAGGTCTTCGCCAGTCAAGGAGTCTTGGTGGCCGGGGCCTGAGCCTTGGCAGGTTCAAGCTCGGCGCTCATGTCGGTGAGCAGTTTGTTGACCACCGGTACCGCACTTTGCGATTTGGTCTGGATCAGCATCACCGACTGCTGGGCCAGTTCAGGCATCTTGCTCAACACCTTTTTGCCCAGAGGCGACTGATAGAAATTCACCAGTTCCTTGAGTTCGGCTTCGGTGAAGTTGCTGGTGTAGATGCGCACCATGTCTGGCTTGAGCTTGTTCCAGCCGATGGCCTGGTCCAGAGCCGTATTGGCCTTGGCCTGGTAGGTTTCCAGCAAGGCTTTCTTGGAGGCCGGAGCCTTGGCTTCGGCAAAACGCTGAGCGAACAGCTGTTGGGCCTGGGCATACATCGGCGTGGCCAGCTTGTCGGCATTGGTCAGGTTGAGAAGCGTTTCGGCGCTGGCATTATGGCTGGCGGTATCGGCAAGTACCTGACCGCTGGCGCAGGCCAGAACCAGCACGGCGAATGTGGCACGAAAACGGGTCATCGGTTTTCCTTTTTCAGCAGACGAGGCTTGACCTCAAGGCCGGCCATTCTGCGCTCATGTTCGTACGCGGCTCAAGCCCCGGGCTTTTTCGCAAAAGTTCAATCCACGGGAACCGAAGCTGATATTGAGCAACTAAACTCTTGGCTCTCCTGGCAATCGGCCAAGAGAGGAAGATGGCCGTAACGCATATTGAAGGAGCAGCCCCTGTGAGCCGTACTGAAACCGACAGCCTTGGCCCGATCGAAGTCCCCGAGGACGCCTATTGGGGTGCGCAGACCCAGCGCTCGCTGATCAACTTCGCCATTGGCCGCCAGCGCATGCCGCTGCAGGTTGTCCACGCCCTGACCCTGATCAAGAAGGCCGCCGCGCGGGTCAACGACCGCAACGGCGACTTGCCCGCCGACATCGCCCGGCTGATCGAACAAGCGGCTGACGAGGTACTGGCAGGAGAGCACGACGAGCAGTTTCCGTTGGTGGTCTGGCAGACCGGCAGCGGCACCCAAAGCAATATGAACGTCAACGAAGTGATTGCCGGACGCGCCAACGAACTGGCCGGCAATGGCCGTGGCGGCAAGGCGCCGGTGCACCCCAACGATCACGTCAACCGCTCACAAAGCTCCAACGACTGCTTCCCTACCGCCATGCACATCGCGGCCGCTCAAGCCGTAAAAGAACAATTGCTGCCTGCGGTTGCCGAGTTGTCCAGCGGCCTGGCCGAACAGGCGGCCCGGCACAGCAAGCTGGTCAAGACCGGCCGCACGCACATGATGGACGCCACGCCGATCACCTTCGGGCAGGAGCTGTCTGGCTTTGTGGCGCAGCTCGATTATTCGCAAAAGGCTATTCGCGCCACCCTGCCCGCGGTCTTCGAACTGGCGCAAGGCGGCACGGCCGTGGGCACCGGGCTGAATGCGCCCAAAGGCTTTGCTGAAGCCGTAGCGGCAGAACTGGCCGCCTTGTCCGGGCTGCCGTTCGTCACCGCGCCAAACAAATTCGCCGCACTGGCAGGGCATGAGCCGCTGGCTGCGCTGTCGGGCGCGCTTAAAACCCTGGCCACCAGCTTGATGAAAATCGCCAATGACCTGCGTCTTCTGGGCTCCGGGCCACGCGGAGGCCTTGCTGAAGTGCGCCTGCCGGCCAACGAGCCGGGCAGCTCGATCATGCCCGGCAAGGTCAACCCGACCCAGTGCGAGGCCTTGTCGATGCTCGCCTGCCAGGTGATGGGCAACGATGTCACGATTGGCTTTGCGGCCAGCCAGGGACATTTGCAGCTCAATGTCTACAAACCGGTGATCATCCACAACCTGCTGGAGTCCATCGAGCTGCTGGCCGACGGGTGCCGTAACTTCAACGAGCACTGCATTGCCGGCATGGAGCCGGACGCGGAAAAAATGGCCGAGCACCTGGAGCGCGGCCTGATGCTGGTCACAGCCCTCAACCCGCATATCGGCTATGACAAGTCGGCACAGATCGCCAAGAAGGCCTACACCGAAGGCCTGACCCTGCGTCAGGCGGCGCTGGACCTTGGCTACCTCACCGAGGAAGAGTTCGACACCTGGGTACGCCCGGAAAAAATGCTCGAGGCCGGCAGCCATGGCTGATTCACGCAGTGGCGCCACGCCACTGGAAGGTAATGGCAAGCGTATCCTGGTGATCCACGGCACTCCCAAGGCCAGCAGCCTCTGCCATGCCCTGGGCGATGCCTATGCCCAGGGCGCGCGCAGCCAGGGGCATGTGGTGCGCGCCATCCGGCTTGGTTCGCTGGCATTCGACCCGGTGCTGCACAACGGTTACGAGCAAAGTCAGACCCTGGAGGCAGACCTGCTCGATGCCCAGCGGCAGATTCACTGGGCCGAGCATCTGGTGTTCGTCTACCCGGTCTGGTGGGGCGGTATTCCGACGCTGCTCAGCGGCTTCTTCGACCGGGCCTTCACTCCCGGATTCGCCTTCAAGGTGCATGGCCGCAAAGACCCGGCCAACGAACTGCTGCGCGGTCGCAGTGCCGAACTACTGGTGACGCTGGACACCCCGCCACGCTATTTCCGCTGGGTGTATGGCGCACCGGCCCACCGGCAAATGGTGCGTACGATTCTGGGCTTTTGCGGGATCAAGACCACACGCCTGACAGAGTTCGCACCTGTTCACACCGCCAACGAAGCCCAGCGCCAGGAATGGGTGCGCAAGGCTGAACAATTGGGACAAAAGTAACTCACCCCACACGCTGATGCCGCGCTCGCCAGGCGGCAACCAGCGACGGCCCCAACGCCGTCAGCGCAGAACCTGCAACCACCAGCACCGCACCGCCATAACCGAGCAGGTTGAGCTGCTCGGCCTGCACATCAGCCGGCCACAGCCAGGCAGCGATGGCCACCGTCACCAGAGTGACCAGCGGCGTCAGGGCCAGGGTTGCACTGACCTTCGAGGCCTCCCAGTGCGCCAGCGCTTCGGCAAAGGCGCCATAGGCAACCAGGGTATTGAGGCAACAGGCCAACAACAGAAAGCCCTGCAGCGGACTCAACTGCAGGGCCTCAAGCGGATGTGCCCATGGCGTGATCAGCAACGCGCAGAACAGATAAATCACCATCATCACCTGACGCGAATCCCACACCGTCAGCAATTGCTTCTGACTCAAGCCATAGAAGGTCCACACCAGCGAAGCCAGGAGCACGAGCAGCACGCCTGTGGTGTATTCACCAAACGAGGTGAACAACTCCACCAGTCGTTCGTTGAAAAACAGTCCAAAGCCCAGCAGCATCACCGCCAGGCCAATGCCTTGCCCCAGGCTGAAGCGCTCTTTGAAGACAAAAATGCTGCCGATCAACAACATGATCGGCCCGGTCTGAATCAGCAATTGCGTCGTTCCGGGACTGAGTACCCGCAGACCGATCAGGTACAACACATAGTTGCCCACCAGCCCCAGCACTGCCATGACCACCAGCCCTTTGCCCCGGGTCCCCAATGGCTTGAAGCTCGGCAACTTGCCCATGGTTTTAAGCCAGATAAACAGCAGTGCGCCGGACACCAGCAAGCGATACCAGGTCACTGTGACCGGGTCCATGACCTGCAAAACCTGCTTGAGCTTGACCGGCAGGATTCCCCACAGCAATGCAGTCAGCAGCGCCAGGCTCAAACCCAACAGCCAGCGGCCGGAAGAAATATGCATCGGGGAATCCAAGTGTTTGAAGAGACAGACCATTCTAGGCGCGACGGCATCGATCACACAGTTACAGCTGTGTGCAGATAAGCCCCCCAAGTGTTTTCTTCAGGAATGGTTGCGGCGAAAGGTCTCCTCGCCCATGGCCTCGATCTGCCGGTCGATCAAGGCGTCGAAGGGCCGCAGCAGGGCATCGAAGTCATCTGCGCCCTCAAGCACATTCAGCGCCTGCACAATCGACTCCAGAGTCGACAGCGCCTCAGGGGCCGGCGCCTTGCGCAGCCGGTAGCGCGACGCCGGGACATCACCCAACGTGACTCTGGGCAAGGCCGCCAACAAAGGATTGAGGTGCAGGAGTTTACGCGCCTTGCGCCACGTACCATCCGGTACTACCAGCAAGGTTGGCAGCGCATCAGCCGGTATCGGCGTTACCACCTCGGCGTTTTCCCCCGGAAACAGCAGACGCGCCTGATAACCGGGAAGATTGAGCAAGCTTGGCAGATCGTCGAATACCTCGCCCACCCGCAACTGGGCGTTGCGCAGGCCCAGCGCCGCCAGACGCGCCGTATTCAGGGCATGACTGACCTCACTGGGATGTTGTAGCACCAGCACCCGGGTACGACTGTCGAGGCTCGGAATCAAGGCACACAGGCAATGGCTGACCGGGCGCAGGCAGCGCTCGCAACAGACGCGGGACATCAACACACCTCGACACGGGCAAACGGATACGGCCGCACAGTCTATCCCAACCTCTGTGCAGTGGCTGATGCAGCGATGCGTCGGTCGGAGTAAAGTTCATTCAAGGTGCGGCTGAACTAACCTGCAAGCACCGAAGCGGCTTTGCAAAGACTTCGTCAGAGCACGATACGCCCGGGGGTCCAGATGGATCGCGAGGGAATAAAACAACGAGTATTCGATGCACTGGGCATCATTCTGGTCGACAAGTCGCAGATCCACGAAGACTCGACTTTCGAAGAGTTGGTGCTGGATGACGATGATGTCCACGAGCTGTTCAAACGGCTCGAAGTCATGTTCGCCTGTCGCTTCCCGAGCTTTATCAGAGAACGCGCCAACCGACGGCCGGAGCATGTATCACTGCCCATGCTGGTCGATCTGATCGTAATGATGCAGCAAGAAGCCGACCCGGCCGGGCAGCCAGTCGGTAAAGGCACGCCTTGCGAAAAACGCAGATCGTGAAGAACGCAACACTAAGACGCGCCCTCTTCCCGACCTGCACAGGCGACCGGTCAAGCAAGGCTCACCGACGGGGACGGCGTCGCTCGTCGTCGTTGCGCACCGGTACAGGCTGCAATTTCGGCCGTTCGATCAGGCCAAGGGCAACCCCCAGATCATGAAGCCATTCCTGCACTTTACTGTTCATACATGCCCCCTTCAGGGAAAAACCGGCAACCTGTGACTGTTTAACTATCGGCTGCCTGAGATGATTCTAGAGCCAATTCAATATTTCGCCGACTGTAAACCGGAAACATCATATTTCATAAGGGCAATTTGACACTAAACACGCCGGACTTCCTGGCTTGGCGATGAACGGCGAGCACTTGCAGACGATCATTCCGGCAGGTGCATCAGCCCTTCTTCATCGGTCATCGCCCGCTCCAGCAGGTCCGCTGGCAAACTCTTGCTGGCGCGCGCCCCCAAGAGGCGCAACTGCTCGCTACGACTGACCAGATTGCCGCGCCCTTCAGTCAGTTTGTTGCGCGCAGCACCGTAGGCCTTATCCAGTTGCTGCAAGCGATTACCGACTTCGTCCAGATCCTGGATGAACAGCACAAACTTGTCATACAGCCAGCCGGCCCGCTCAGCGATTTCCCGGGCGTTCTGGCTCTGGCGTTCCTGCTTCCACAGACTGTCGATAACCCGCAGGGTGGCCAGCAGCGTGGTCGGGCTGACGATCACGATCTGCCGGTCGAAGGCCTCCTGAAACAGATTCGGCTCAACTTGCAAGGCCGCCGCAAAAGCGGCCTCGATCGGCACGAACAGCAAGACGAAATCCAGGCTGTGCAGCCCCTCCAGACGCTTGTAGTCCTTGCCGGACAAGCCTTTGACATGGTTGCGCAGCGACAGGACATGCTGTTTGAGGGCCGCCTGACCAATAACTTCATCGGCAGCGCTGACATATTGCTGCCAGGCCGTCAGGCTGACCTTGGCGTCGACCACCACCTGCTTGTCGCCTGGCAGCATGATCAATACATCAGGCTGGAAACGCTCGCCGTCGGCACTCTTGAGGTTGACCTGAGTCTGGTATTCGCGGCCCTTCGTCAGCCCTGCGTGTTCCAGCACCCGCTCCAGTATCAGCTCGCCCCAGTTGCCCTGGGTCTTTTGCCCCTTGAGCGCCTGGGTCAGGTTGGTTGCTTCATCGCTCAGGCGCAGGTTCAACTGCTGCAGACGCTCAAGTTCCTTGCTCAGCGAAAAACGCTCACGCGCTTCATTCTGATAGCTTTCCTCGACCCGCTTCTCAAACGACTGAATGCGCTCCTTGAGCGGGTTGAGCAACTGACCCAGCTGCTGCTGGCTGGTTTCGGCGAAACGCTGCTCGCGTTCATCGAAAATTTTCCCGGCCAACTCAGCGAACTGTGCCCGCAGCTCATCACGCGAACCTTGCAGATCGCTGAGACGCTGCTGATGGCTGTCCTGCTGCTCACGCAGCTCTGCCTGCAACGCCGCGCGACTGGCCTCCAGTTGCCGTAGCTCGGCCTCCTTGACCGATCGCTCCTGATTCCAGCCTTGAACAGCATCGCGGCGCTCGTCGCACTCCTCACGCAGCAGCTCGACTTCACGACGCAGCGCTGCCAGGTCAGCCTGACGCGCGGCATTGGCTTCGCTCAGATCACTGATCTCATCGCGGCTGGCATCCAGCTGAGCATTGAGCCCGTCCTGCGCCAGTTGCGACATGCTCAGACGCTCGTCGAGCAATGCGCTGGCAGCCTCGCGAGCAGCCAGCCGACGCTGCAACTGCCAGGCCAGCGCCAGCAAAGGCAGCCCGGCCAGGCCAAGCCCCAGCAACAGACTGGTGAGGTCAAACGCCATATCGACTCCATAGGGATATTCTGGTCGGCAGCATTATGCGCACAACGACCAACAGAAAGAGAGGCAGCGTAGTGATCGCCAAAAGGCAGGGGTAAATCGAGGAGGGCCGAACACTCTACGCCCTTTTTGTGATAGGTAAACCCCCTGATACACCCGGACATGCCCTGGGACAATCCACAGAAGCTGTGGATAACTCAGTGGACAACCCTGCCTTACCCCCCGCAAAGGCACGCCGTATGGGGCTTTGGCTCAAACTGTCGATTTTTTCACCAGTTCAAAAAAGCGATGTTTTTCATTGACTTATTAATTCACTACAGTAAATCAAACGCTTAGGTGCCTACGTGACAGTGATAGGTCATCTTGCATCACCAATGTGCACAACCACTGTTCATGCGCAACACCATTGTCAAGAAGTCTTTACAGTCCTGACCGAAATTGCGCCTCTGGATGTGCATAAAATCACCTTGACAGACCATGAAAAATAAATTCGATACAGGCTTCCATTAGTGCTTTAAGTGCGTTAGCATTCTCGCCGTTAGTACCAAGCTGAATATCAATTCTCTCAGGTCGATCACGTTAGCTCTCTTCAGCAGCCTCTAACAGGCACTGTTACCAACTAGAGCGACACCTTCGCCGGTTCCCCGGACATGCCCCTTGCTACAGCAGCCGAAGATGCGCTGTACGATCAAGGCCCATGCCCCACCAACCCACCTGCAATTGATCAGGATCTTCACCCGGAGCACGGAACCTTAGCTCCTGTCGTGATGCCTGTCCTCTCAAGTACCTACCAGTCAGCCCAAGCGCACTTTTCATAATATGACGCGCTTCAACCGACTGCTTTTATTCCAGTCAGGTTCTGCGCCCGGCCACAGCCCACAATTTCTCTGTAGGCCCGCGTTTACTGGAATCCTTATGGATATACGGCGTCAAAGAATGCCGTTTCAGGAAACATTACACTCATGACCATTCAAAATACTCATACCCAGAAAGCCATCAACGCCCTGACCCACGCCTTCGCACCAATGCACTGCCTCATTCTTGCCTCGCGCAAGGGCAGCTTCAGCTTTACGCTGGTCAACGAACACGGTATTGCCCGTCACAGCGAACGCCTGTACCCGGAGCAATACGAGAGCGCCGCGCCATTGCAGGCAATCATCGAACGCACCCGCCAGGCCCTGGCTGCCTGAGCCGGGCGCACCACCTGGATCGTGCTGGCTAATCACTAACCGATCTAGGCAAGCGATTGCATAACGGCAAATGATGTAAAAACAGACCTTTACATCACAGATATGACACTACACTTGAACTCAAGCGGCTTGCTGCTTCCGACGGACCTGCTTCGACTTATTGCTGCCATGCGCCAGGGTCCGCCGGCCACTTTTCTGAAGTGAGTGGACTGTCTCATGGGTATTGCCGCCTTGGATCTGCACCGTCACGTCATCCGACCGACCCTGGCCTACCTGGGCTACCGCTCCTCCAGCGCCGAGGCACTGTTGCTGGGTATTGCCGCCAGCCAGTCAGCACTCGGCGCCGCGCTGGACAGCCGCCGCGGGCATGGTCTCTATCATATTTCCGAACAACGCCACCAACAGCTCTGGGACAACTACCTCGCCCTGGACCCTGATCTGGCCAGCCGGGTCCGTGGCCTTGCCAGCCAGCATGCATTTCTCACAGGCCCCCATCTGGAACTGACCGTCAACCTGCGCTATGCCACAGCCATTGCCTGGCTGATGATCCAGGCGAAGATCACTATTCTGCCCGCTGAAGACGACCCTTTGGCCATGGCCCGAATATGGCGCCAGATATTTCAGCCCCAAGGCTGCCTGAGAGATTTCGTAACAGCATGGCAAATCAATGTCGCGCCTCTCTTTACACCTGCGTGAACATTCTTCCCGTTTCGCATGTTCGCAGACGTTCGAGGCACAGATGTCGGATTGTCCTACAAGAAAAGGCTCTATTTCGCACTCCTCAGCCTATGGCGCACTGTAAAAAATGTTGATACTTTCGACGCGGTGATTCTCACGGAGTACTAATAATGAAAAAACCAATGCTCAAGACCACACTCGGATTTGCTGCCTGTATCGCGTCTTCACACCTTCTCGCTTCCGGCTTTGCTCTGAACGAACAAAGCATCAGCGGCATGGGCACCAGCTTTGCCGGCCGCTCCTCGGCTGCCGAAGATGCCAGCACCGTGAACGGTAACCCTGCCGGCATGTCGCGCATCAAGCGCGAACAGATCAGCCTCGGCGCGGCGGCCATCTTCGCCAAAACAGACATCGACAACGGCCGTGGCACCTTTGGTGGCAGCAACGACGGCGATATGGTTCCGGTGGTTGCCGTGCCCATGGGCTACTACGTCAAACCACTCAATGAGCAATGGACCTTCGGCCTGGGCGTCTACGCGCCTTACGGCCTGTTGACCGACTACGAAAGCGGCTTCGCCGGCCGCTACTGGTCGGACAAGAGCGAAGTCAAGGTGGTCACTGTCCAGCCGACCATCAGCTATGCCTTCAACGACAAGGTGTCGATCGGCTTCGGCCCGACCCTTAACCGCATCGAAGGCGAACTGAGCTCCAGAACGCCACTGGCTGCCACTCCCGGTCGTAACGACGGCAAGGTCACCATCACCGGCGACGACACCGCCGTCGGCTTCAATGCCGGCCTGCTGGTCCAGGCCACCGATGCTACCCGTCTGGGCCTGACCTATCATTCCAAGGTCAAGTACACGCTCAAGGGCAAGACCAAGGTCGAAGGCCTGGGTTTCGGGCCTTTCAGCGGCCAGAAGTACGACGCCTCACTGGACCTGACAACCCCGGAATCGGTGGACTTCTCCGTTACCCATCAACTGGATGACCAGTGGACCCTTTACGCGGGCAGCACCTGGACACGCTGGAGCCGCCTGCAATCGATCGATGTGGTCAACAAGACGCCAGCACCACTGACGCCGACCATTGGCCTCATTTCCGAACCACAGGAATGGAAAGACACCTGGTACCACGCCATCGGTGCAGCCTATAAGGTCAACCGTGAGTGGACCCTGCGCGCCGGTCTGGCCATGGACGATTCGCCGGTCAGTAACTCGCACCGCTCACCACGCATCCCGACCGGTGATCGCAAGATCGTCAGCTTCGGTGCCGGCTGGAGCCCGACCGACGACATCACTATCGACGTCGCCTACCTGTACCTGCGTGAAGACGAAGCCAAGCTGCGTGACAGCAGTGCCACCAAAGGCACCTATAACGCTGACTATCGCAACAGCGCCCACACCCTCGGTACTTCTCTGACCTACAAGTTCTGACTTTACAGGCCAGATGCAAGAAAGCCCGCGATCAGCAATGATCGCGGGCTTTTTCATGATGCCGGGATAGCTGCGCTCAAGGTTTGGACGCGATAGCCTTCTCAACAGCGGCGAGCAGTTCGGGATCATCCGGTTTGGTCGTGCTGGCAAAAGAGGCAATCACCTTGCCCTGACGATCGATCACATACTTGTAGAAGTTCCAGCGCGGCGCCCCGCTTTGCTCGGCCAGCCCTTTGAATAACGCGATTGCATCATCACCTCGCACCGGCTGTGGCTCGGTCATGGTGAAGGTGACCCCGTAGTTGACGTAGCAGACTTTGGCGGTTTCTTCACCGTCCCCGGACTCTTGCTTGAAGTCGTTGGACGGCACGCCCAGTACTTCCAGGCCTTGCGCCTTGTACTTTTGATTCAGCGCCTCCAACCCCTTGAACTGCGAAGTGAAGCCACAGAAGCTGGCGGTGTTGACCACTACCAGCGGCTTGCCGGCATAACGCTGGCACAGGTTGATCGTCTCTTTGGCCCGCAGCTTGGGCAACTCGCCCTGCAACAGGGCCGGGCAGTCGGCAGCATGTACTGCGCCGCTCATGGCCAGCAGTAAAGCCGGCAGCGTAATCCAGCGAAGGGTCATGCGGGCATCCCTGTTTATTTGCGTGATGCCCGACACATTACTCCATTACCGGACCACACTCATCAACAACGCCTCCATGGCGCGACGATTGTCCAAGGCATCGAAATGTTCGCGCACATACGCCTGGGCTCGCTGCCCCATGCGTAAACAATCGTCCTTGTCGTGGCGCAGTTGCTCGACCAGTTCGGCCAGCCGCAACGCATCATTAGGCGCAAAGATCACCCCGGCCCCGGCCTTTTCGACGATCTGCCCAGCCTCTCCGGCGACCCCGCACAGTACAGGTCGTGCACAGGCCATGTAATCAAGCAGCTTGGTCGGAATGGCCCCCAGAAACAGCGGAATATCCAGCAGCGTCACCACGCAAATATCAGCGGCATTGATATAGGCGCGGGCCTGATGCTTGGGCACTGGTGGCAGGATCAATACATTGTTGAGCCCTAAAGCCTTGATACGTGCCTGTAGCCAAGGCCTGCGCATGCCATCGCCGACCAGTAGGTAACGTAAACGCTTGTCCTGGCTGTGACAGGCAGCCTCCAGCAGCACATTGAGATTATTGGCTTCTCCCATCGCCCCCAGATACAGCACGATATGGCAGTTTTCCCAGCCCAGTTCGCGGCGTATTCGATGCCCTGCCGGCGGGTCTGGAAACAGCATGTGCTGATCGATGCCACAGGTGATCACGTGCAGTTTCTCGGGCGGCCAGCCACGGGCAACGATATCGTCGCGAATCCCGGTGGTCAGCGCGACGATGCGCGTGGCCTGCCAGTAGAGCAGCCGCTCCATCCACGCCATGACCGAAATCAGCAGCTTGTTACGCAATATCCCCATCTGCACCGCCGACGCAGGCCATAGATCGCGCACTTCAAAAACCAGCGGAATGCCACGCAGCTTGCACACCAGCCACACAGGAAGCATCGGAAATATGGGCGGCGACGAGGCCAGTACCACATCGGGCCTGGGAACACGAAGCAGGCCGATGGGAGCGGTCAGCGAAAACGAGATAAAGCCAAGCAAGCGGCCAAAATAGCTGCGGTGCAACTGAGTGTAGGTAAAGGTGCGGATGACATCGACCGCCCCCTCGCGTTCGCGGCGCAACAAGCGTCGATACCAGGGCAATACGGGCTGGTCGGTCTGCATGTAACCCGTCTCACCGGACACTACCGTCACTTCATGCCCGCATTCGGCCAGATGCTGAGTCAGTTCATAGACCAGCGAATGTCCCGGAGCCCCATGGCCCTGGTAATACTGATAAACCACAGCGACTTTCACTGAAGCCCCTCATATATCTGCTTGAGTTTCTCGCCTTCGCATTGCCAGCTCAGGGTCTGGCGCACCTGTTGCAACTTTTCACGCCAGGCTTGCAGGCGCTGTGGATCACCGAAGAAATCATCGATTGCACTGGCCAGCCGCGCAGCACTGCTCAAATCACCGACCAGACCAATCTGCTGGTCATGCACCAGACGGCGTAATTCGGGCAGATCGCTGGCCAGAACAGGCAGGCCGGCGGCAATGAACTCGAACAGCTTGTTGGGCGTGCAGTAGTAATTGTTCAGGCAGATCGGCTGATACGGAATGATGCCGGCATCGGCAGCGCAGGTGATCGACAGCAGACGTGCCTGCGCCACGGCCGGGTGCAGATGAACACGCCGCTGTAATCCCAGGCGGTCGACGAGCCGGCGCAAGACTTCGCCCAGTTGTCCGTCGCCAAGCAACACCAGATGAACATTGGTCGTCTTGAGCAAGCCCATGGCCTGAACCAGCTGGCTCAGGTGGCGACCGGCCGACAGCCCGCCCTGAAACAGCAGAACGTGCTGGCCGACAGGAATACTGAAGCGCTCATGCAGGTAGCGCGAGCGTGGCAGCACCGATTCGACCCGCTCGGCGTTATAGATGACAAACACCTTGGGCAACCCGTAGCGCCTTTGCAGTTCGGCGGCAATCGAGGGGTTGACCGTGATCACCCGGTCGCAGGCCTGGATATGCCGCCGCTCGATTTCAGCCCAGGTCAGCTGTTGCCAGCGGGCAAATTCCTGCTCGCTGTAAAGCTCATGGCTGTCGTAAACCAGCCGGGCGCCAGATTCGGTCGCCAGGGCGCGCGCCACAGCCAGCATTGGCAGATCATGGGCGACGATCACTTCAGCGCAATGCTCACGCCCTGGCGCCAGAAACAGGTTCAGGTAGAAACGCTCCTGATCGACTACCCAGCGCCAGGCCGCCGACTTGAGCAGGCGCATCACTCGACCATTCATCGGCAGATAACGGCGCACCAGGCGGTAAGCCTGGAGCACCCGGTTTTCACGGCGGGCCGCCGCTTCCCTGCCAGCCCCGATGCGCACGACGCGCGGGTCATCTTCGGCATTGGCCTGGTCGAGCGGCATGGCTAGGATCGTCACCTGCCAGCCAGCCTCCTGCAGGCTGTCGGCCTGCAGCAGAATCCGGCGATCTATCTGTCGATCATTGCAAAGCATCAACACACGCGGCGACTCAGACATGGCCTGATGGCCTGTCTGAGTCGATGAAATTACGATGCCACAACTCAAGGCACAACAGCCCCCAGACTACCCGCCCGAACTCATGCTCGTTGCCCAGGGCTTTCTCGACCGCCGCCACGTTATACAGCCCACGCTGACGAGCACGCTCGCTGAGCAAGGTGTCACGTACGAAATCACGGGCTACGCCCTTGGTCCACTGAGTCAAGGGCGTTGGAAACCCCATCTTGTCCTGCCGCTCGAAAATGCTCGCCGGCACAGCACTGCGCACCGACTCCTTGAACAAATGCTTCATCCGCCCATTGGCGAACTTGATAGTGGGCGGGATGGTTGCCATGAACTCGACGATCCGGTGATCGAGCAACGGCACCCGCGATTCGATGGACGCCGCCATGCTGGTGCGGTCCTCGACATGCAGCAGCGCCGGCAACGAGCCCTTCAGGTCGAAATAGGTCATCTGGTTGACCAGCGAGTGCAGACCGTCGCGGTTGAAAATGCGCTGGAACGACTCGAAGGGCGAATAATCGCGTTTACCGCGCAATGCTTCCTGATTGAAAAGCTGGCTCATGCCCTCGCTGCGGTCCACCAGGCTGAAATAACGCTGATCATGGGGGCCGAACAGACCGTCTTTCCACAAGCCCTGAAGCATCGGCTGATACGTCGCCAACAACGGCAGGTTCGCGACGATAGACTCCAGTGACACCGCATAGCGATGCTGGCTGGCCGTCTGGTAGATCGCGCCTGACAGGCACTTTTCCAGATAAGTCGCCATGTAACGGGCATAGCCGATAAACAGCTCATCTCCGCCCTGCCCGCCCAGCACCACCTTCACATGCTGGCTGGCCAGCTGTGAAACGTAGTACTGAGGAATCACCCCCGGCCCTGCCAGCGGCTCATCCATGAAATGCATCAGGCGCGGCAGCACATCGGCCAGTTCGTTGCCGGCCGGAATATAGATCTCGTGATAGGCGGTGCCGGCAAATGCCGATACATCTCTGGCATAGCGCGTCTCATCGAACTGCGGACCTTCATGAAAAGCGCCGGTAAACGTGTTCATCGGCTCGCCACCGAGCATGCGCGAGGCCAGACAAACGATGGCGCTTGAGTCCAGGCCGCCGGACAGATGTGCGCCCAGCGGCACATCCGAACGCATGTGCAGACGAATCGAATCGTCAATCAGGCCCGACAGCGTGTCGATGAAATAACGCTCGTCATGCTCTTCATCGATGTTGTACTGCACATCCCAGTACTGACGGTCACGGATCCTGAGCGTATTGCCCTCATACCAGACTGTCAGGCAATGACCGGGCTCTAGTTTGTCGATGCCCTTGAACAGGGTCTTCTGGTCGAGGCAGAACTGGAAGGTGAGGTAATCCTGCAAACCTTCCTGACTGGCCTGCGCCGGCACCGAGCCATCTGCCAGGATCGCCTTGATTTCGGAAGCGAACAGCAGGCGCTGGCCATCGAAATGGTAATAGAACGGCTTGATGCCGATTCGGTCCCTGGCGCAAAACAGCTTCTGCTCATGCCTGTCCCAGATGGCAAAGGCGAACATGCCCAGCAAGCGATCGAGCATCGACTCGCCCCACTGCCGGTAGGCATGTAGCAGTACCTCAGTGTCCGAATAACTGTGAATCGGATGGCCTTTGCCAATCAGTTCACGACGCAGCTCCAGGTAGTTATAGATCGCACCGTTGAACACCACGATGAAACGGCCGTCTTCGGTGAGCATCGGCTGCTTGCCGTGTTCGGGGTCGATGATGGCCAGTCGGCGGTGACCCAAGGCTACCGGGCGACCAGGGTCGACCCAAAGGCCTTCACCATCAGGGCCACGATGAGCAATCGCGCTCATCATTCGACGAGTTGAAGCCGTGATCGACTCGTATGATCCCGAGATGCTGATACTCCCTGCGATACCACACATAAAACACCTAAGAGCAAGCGGGTGATGACTGACGCTTTAAAAAGAGTCAATCCAGGAATCAGTTTATAAAGCGCCGGTAAATAGCCAGCAGTTTGCGTGCCTCTACTTCCCAGTTGAGTTCCTCGCGCGCCACAGCAGCACCGCGCTTCAAAGAGGCCAGCCGCACAGGATCGGCAAAGAGCCGGTTGACACTGCCGGCAATGGCATCAGGCGAATCAAGGTCGGCCATCACACCGTTACCGTATCGCTTGGCGATATCGCTTAGAAACGGTAGGTCATTACTGATGAAAGGCAGTTCGGCGATGGCAAACTCGAACAACTTATTGGGGCTGCAAAAATAGTTATTCTCGTCAACACCATGATAGGGAATGATCCCAAGATCAGCGTCACACGTCAGTGCGTGCAACTGATCAGAAGGCACACCGCCATAAAAGAAGACGCGACGCGTCAGGCCCAATTCAGAAACTTGCTGTTTCAAGGTTTCCTCAAACGCGCCGTACCCCACCATGACAAGGTATATATCGTCGTCAAAACAGGCGGCTGCCTGGACAATTCTTTCAAGGCCACGGTGATCGGAAATCCACCCCTGATAAAGCAGGATATGGGCATCTGCTCCGATATCAAAGCGCTGCCGCAGGGGTGAGCCCGACAGGAGTGGAACCTTCGGGGCAGCGTTCATGATCACATCAGGTGCCGCCACGTTATAACGCTCCCCCATCAGCATGGCGATATAAGGATTTACGGTAATCGCCGCATCAACCTGCTTGATCAATAGCGACTCTTTCTTTTTATAGTTACGCTGAGTGGCCTTGGGCAATTGCACTTGAGCGTAATACAGCTCATGCGCATCATAAATCAAGGGCACACCGCGGACAGCCGCCAGCTTGACCGCAGGGGCAAGCATGGGAAAGTCATGCACGTGTAATAGATCAACCTGATATTCCATCATTCTTTCCAGGATGAAATGCTCAAACGAGTTCAGGCCGGCAACACGGTTGGCCCAGGCGCGAAACACACGCCATGCCCCGTTATAAGCTTTCGAGCCGGGCACCAGTTTGTGACGCTGGACGAGCCTGTTAAAGCGCGAGTCCCCCCAATCGAAAATGAAACGCTCAACCCTGATGCCCTCATGAATATACGATTCTCGCTCTGGACATTCGAAACCCGCCAGCAATGTCACTTGGTGACCCTGGTCAACAAGCGTTCTGGCTTCCTGCAGAATTCGCCTGTCGATCATCAGATGATCGGCGGTTGTCATTAGTATGTTCATCAAGGTCAGCCGTCGTTTTTTAGAATGTTCACTGACACTGTGCCGTGTCCAGTTTGCTGGCCAGTTTCTCTGGGTCATAGGTTCCGACACCGACCTGGCCACCCTCTTGCGCACCGAGGCCCTTGATACCGTTGTAATAAACTTCTGGCGGCGAACCCTCTTGAGTAAAATACATGCCGTACTTGAGGCTATTCCACGACGTATTTTTTTCTTTATCCAGTTCAAGCAGTGCGCTTTTTGAAACCTGAACCAAACGTCCGGACGTGTTGAAGCACAGTGCAATCCAGTCTTTATAGGTTTCCAGAATCAGGATCGGATGATTATTTACGACCATCGTCCCCATTGTATAAATCCCATTGGCAGACGAGTACACCGTTTGACCATGCCCTGCATTGGCACCCTGTAAATCAGCAAAGCGGATGACACTACTGCCCTCGATGACGCTGGTGTAGACAATGATATCCTTGCCGTCTTTCGTCATGACCAGAGGATCAAGGGCGTTATCGGCCAACACCTTCACAGGGGCGGACCACGTTAAGCCGCTATTACTGACCGCCTGATAAATCGCTGTATAGCGACTCGGTTCATCAGTGTCCGCCGCCGAGAAATAGAGAGTGAAGAGGGGTTTACCATTAACACTTGAGGTTTTTACGAAAGGGAATGCATAGCCACCCTCGAAAGGCAGCTTTGCTTCATCAAAAATATTGCCCTGTTTGACAAAGTCATGATCCGCTTTGGCGACGGCCAGCTTTATTCGCCAACGACCGTCATCCCCGAAGGCCGAGTACAAGAGTCCTTTGCTATCTGCCATGTTATAAACCGTCGGGTACTCAACATGCAGGGACTCCTCCGACACGGGCTGAGTCTTGATGATGGGCTGAGCCTGCCAGGCAAAAACTTCGTCATGCCCAACGCCCTGCCATGCATATCCCAACCCAACCATGGTCATGACCGACGCCACCAGAATCACAGCAATATTATATTTCTTCATATGAACCTCAAAAACCATGCGTACACAACTACTGTTTCAGTGCCATTATCATGAATATTCACTCATGAAATTATAAAAGACTGGCCTGTTTTACTGTTGAGGCTCTATCAGCAACTCCGAATAGGTAGCCACTAGCCTTTGTGCAATACTCGGCGCAGAAAATCTCAGCTCGGTTAACCTTCGAATAACTTTCCCATCGAACTGCTCACGTTGAGCGGCCATCTCAAGCATGCCATCGGCCAGAGCGCCGACCGACTGGTCAACGATTCGCCCAAGTGCCGGATGCGTCACCACATCTTCCGGGCCACCACAGCAGCAAGCCAGTACAGGACGGCCACAGCTCATGGCTTCAATCGCAACGACACCAAAGGTCTCGCTTTCACTGGAAATAACCAAAAAATCACATTGGCGGTAATACTCCACCAGTTGTTCTCGACTCGCGTGCCCAAGAAACTCAACAGCTTCAGTTACGCCGAGTAGTTGTACCTGGCGTCGAGCCTCATCCACTCCTTCGCCGCTGCCGGCAAGGCGCAACCGCAGATGGGGTTGTGCCTTGAACGCCTGAGCGAATGCTTCAATAAGTACCGACACACGTTTTATCGGTACAAAGTGTCCGACCCAAAGCATGCTGACCCGTGAACTGTGTGGTCTGGATTGCTCAATAAAAAACTCACTGTCTACAACGTTACCGATGACCTGCACGCGCACTTGAGGATCAAGTTTAACCTGGCGTTGAATATCTTTTAGCAGTGAGGTACTGACCGCTATAACATGACTCGCTGCATTGAGTGCCTTTTGCGTCATGTGTTTGAGATAGCGTGTTCGTGTCAGCGTCGTAAACGGCCCTGTGTGCTCGGTAATGACCAAAGGTACATTAAACTTTCTGGCCAGGTATCGACCCGCCGTTCCGTCGGTATAGGCGGTATGGGCATGGACCAGCTCGAAGGGAAAATCGCCATGTAGCCATTTGGCCTGGCGCATCAACCCATGCGTGTAGGTGGCCGCATGGGTCTGAAAAGGTAGCGCGCCGCTGACGATGTATGCAAAGCGTATGACAGGAACGCCGTCATGGTGCTCCCACGCCAGGCTCTTCTGCGCACGATAAACGTCCAGGGCATGCTTCACTCGTTTCGGATTAAGCGTGTTTATCCAGAAGGGCTCACCACTGACAACCCGTGCGTCAACACCTTTTGCACGTAAAGCCTTTACTTGCTCATGAACAAAAATACCGCTCGCCGTATTGTAGTGACGCGGGTACATGTGAGACACGATCAGAACTTTTCTGTCAGGCCCAGCGTCCGCCAGGCGGGCTTCATCCAGATACATATCAAGTGCATTGACAAGTACCTGATGTTGATTTTTTTCTTCAGTCAAATCGTGAGCAAGTCTTGAACACTCACTGTTCATCTCTTTCAAATCAAACAGCGCGCCCTCATTTTCAACAACCAGTTGCTGTACAAAGGTGATGGTTTTGCTGTGCTCATGCAGTAACTGTTCGTATTGCCGGCCCTGCCTGTTCAGACGCTCGATTTTCAGCGCCAGGGTTTCCAGTTGTTGACGGTGCTGCTGATTGTCTTCACGAAACCGGCTATTTTCAGTCTCGAGACGTGATTGCTCTGACGTGAGCCGACGCTGATCGGCGGTCAGGCTTTCAATCATTTTCTGTTTTTCGCCCAACTGTTTTTCCTTATCAGTCAACAGCAGGCTAAAACGAGTAAAACGCTCCTCTGTTTCGGCACGTTTTTTTTCAATCTTATTGGCCAGCCCATTGATCTCAGCTATCGACTGCACAGACTCGCCGAGTGCCTTCTCTTTCGCCTTGAATCTGACTTCCAGTTCGGCACGAGCAGCTTCTTGCGATTCGGTCAGCGCTAATAACCTGAAAAAGTCCCGCCTGATCTGATCCGTGGCAGGATCATCACCCAGGCAACAACTCATTACATCCAGCCTGTCACGGTGCTTGACCGTCAGCTGAAAACCAAGATCGGTGCTGGGGTGTAAAATTCGCAAAATACAGCCATGAGGCCCGAAAGGCACATCGGGCAATTCGAATGTCGAATTTTTATTCTCGAGCTGCACAGGCACATAACGCGCACGAACATGATCGTATACCTCGACACCCTCGAAACTGCCTGCAGTCAGCGACAGGATAGCCGGGCGCCTGGGAAGGGCCAGGGTGCAGTAATTCAGGTCATCATGAATACGATAAATACAACGCGGGTAGTTGATGGGGTCGGCGCGTTCAGTAAGGCCGGAAATAGAAAATATTCGCTCATCATCCGGCGCTGGCACATGCACCTTGAGATTGTTCTCTTGAGACAGAACGTTGCGTTTGAAAAGTATAAGTATCTCACTGCTCGGCGGCCTCTCACGTAAACCTTCCGCGATCAGCATCGCCTGCAGGGATTCAATTCGACGATACACTTTCTGGGCACTATCAGAGTGTTTAACAGGCCCACGACGTGTTGCACACTCAGGACATACGGCCTCTTCAAACGAATAGTCCAGTCCTGAAAGCTGGTGGGCCATATTGACCAGTTCAGGGTCCTCGAATGTCCAGCACTCACCGGCCAGCTGGACACTGATAGCCGTAAACTCTGGAGCAAAGAGGGACAGCACGTCATCAACGTCATACGCTCGCTGATGTAAATGAGCGTGATACCGATGACCGCAAGCCGGGCAGTCGATGCCCGCCGCTTCGAGTAACTCGCGATAAGGCACCGCCACCAGAACATAGTGTGCCGACACACGAGCAATCTCTTTCAAAGCCTGCGAATAGATAGCATCAGGCAAGTGTTCGATGACATCACTGGACAGCGTGAGATCGAACTGCTTGTCGGCGAAAGGGATTGCACGCAGGTCCGCCACCACGGCAGGGGCCTCAAGATACCCGACCGCAGACTCGCTGAAATCACAGCCAATGACATCCCAGTGTGGGAACAACACATTTGTCACTGTTCCATTACCACAGCCCGCATCGAGAATGGTCACCACATCATTGGGAATCATGGCTATCAGATCTTCGGCAACAGCCAATTGCTCGGAAACCGCAGTGCGGCTCCAGAGATCTTTCTGGGAAAAATAGCGAATCTCGGAGCGATTGTTCATGCCGCTGTTTCCTGTTGACTCCAATCGACAGGGTGCACCACGACACCTCGCTCCATGAGCACTTCGCCCGGCGCGACTATCCGAATGCGATACATACGGTCGTGTACATCCAGTGGATGTTGCCCGCTGGCCTGCTCTTGCGTCATGCCATCGAATATCCCGACCGAGATAACGTAATCCCCGGCCCCGATCATCAAGGGGTTGAAACAGGCATTGACTACACCCGTGCGGCGTTCACGCGTAGATGCGATAAAGGGCGACAGCACCTGCGAAATACAACGCCCATCCATTCCGTAGATACAGACGATGAAGGCCATCGTGGGAATATCGACCCTGGCGCCCCACTTGATATGGACGTCGAGACGCTCGCCAAAGGAAAAAACCCGACGCGATACCTGCTCCTGATCGAAGAAATCGACCCCGTCGATCCAGGCACTGCCTTCACCGTATTCAAACTTGGAACGCGCGCTTGCTACCGTGGCCTGTGCATCAGCAAGCAATAGCGAAGACCCATTCAATTGATAACGCTGAGTGAGTGCCTGCCCCTCTTCGATAGCCGGATTCAGAGGGCCGAGAGTGACGTACTCCAGCCCGTCGAATAGCTGAAACAACAGGCACTCATCAACAGCCGCACCGCCATGCCTGACAACCACCGAGTACTCATTCATCGTTCCCAGTCCGAGAGGAATCCTGATACTGATAGGGGCATGCTGATACTGACCACCACACTCCTTGAACTCACGGAAACTGACACCTTGAGGGTCGATTCCGGGTGCCCCCCAGTTCGTATAGCCCTGAGCAGTCAGCAGATGCACTCGTTGATTACGATCATCGTCCAGTGCTTCGCCGACCAACACGTTGTCGATTAGCTCGCCTTCACGCTCAAGCCGGACTTCATACACAATCAACGGGCTGACAGGTGCTGTGTCACTGGCTGACACGAGGCGAAGGATCGAGACCCGATCCTGATCCGAGTCGGTCAGTAACTCACTGACATCGCCTTGACTGAGCTTCAGGTTTATAGCCCTGAGACGAAGCTCTTCCTGCTTACGAATAGAGGCGGCATAAGAGCGGCCGATCTCGATGGGGTCACCATCGGCAATAACCCGTCCGCGCTCGATCCATATCACCCGGTCGCAGATCATCTGTACAGCCGACATGTCATGCGAGACAAACAGAACAGTAGACCCCTCGGCCGTCAAGGTGCGCATACGCCTGGCAGACTTCGCTGCAAAGTAGGCATCACCGGCACCGAGAATTTCGTCGATGATCAGAATTTCCGGACGGATCGCAGTGGCTGCCGCGAATGCCAGCCGCGAGTACATGCCCGAGGAATAGGTTTTGACCGGCTTATCAATAAATTCGTCGAGTTCGGCAAAATCCAGAACGTCTTCCAGAAGCTTCCGGGCCCGCGCGCCCGTGACACCCTGGTAGGCAAAAGATGACAAGACATTCGCGCGTCCGGTGAACTCAGGATGAAATCCTGTTCCCAGTTCCATCAACGCCTGCACATTACCGGTGACCTCAAGACGCCCTTGCGTCGGCTGTATCAAGCCGGCGATCAACTTGAGCAACGTGCTCTTGCCTGCGCCGTTACGCCCGATAAGACCGACCCGTTCACCGGGGTAGATCGTTAATGAAAGGTTACGGACAGCCCAGAACTCTTCATAAGAAGACCGCGCAATCGGTAACCCCAAGGCTTCAATCATTCGATGACGAGGCGAACGGAAGATCCTGTACATCTTGGCTATTGAAGCCAGTTCAATGATGGGCTCAGACATAATCGGAAAACAGAGGCTTCAAGCGAGAGAAGATGAATCCACCGAGGCACAATGTGCAAACCGATATCATCGAGAAAATACCCAGTAACTCCATTTTCACATCACCGATAAATGCCGCATCGCGATACAGCATGATCAGGTAGTACAACGGGTTGGGGTACATGAAAGGAATGAGTTCCTGCGGAATCATTTCATGCGTGTAAGCGATGGGCGAAACCAGCATCAGGAACAGAATGAGCACGCCCACCATCTGGCTCAGATCGGGAATAAATACATTGATCGCTGCCAGGATCCATATAAGCCCGACGGTAAATATGATTTGCAGAATCAATATGAGCGGAATCAACAATTGGGTCGAATGCACAATACCCCTGGACCATAAAATACACATCAGCATGAGCAGGCCGACCAGCATCGTCACACTGCTGGCCAGTACGGTTTTCACCGGAATCAACTCAATGGGGAATAACGTGTTCTTCACCAGCCCCTTGTTACCCAGCACCGACCCGACGCCACTGCCCAATGCCTCGGCAAAGCCCAGGAAAGGAACCAGGCCGCAAAAGATCAGCAGCACATAATCAAACGTACCGAACTGTGCCACGCGCACCTTGTAGATCATGGTGTAGACAACGGCATACAGTCCGAGAAACAGCAGCGGATAGATGACAATCCATGCCGCACCAAACACCGTACCGATAAACCGACTGCGAATGTCGGTAAGGGTCGTCGCCCAGAGCACATGATGGTGACGCCAGATCATGGCAATTGGATTCATTGGGCAATACCTTGCAGGCAGGAAACGATTCTGCCGGCGGCACGGCCATCACCATAAACAGCAATGCGGTGCTGCGGCATCGCCTGACTGTTGACGGCTGCCACAATCGCTCCACGATCAGCCCCGACCAATTGGTTGAATCCAAGCTGGACTGTTTCGATCCATTCGGTTTCATCACGCAGCGTGATGCAAGGCACACCGTAGAAGTACGCTTCTTTCTGCACCCCGCCCGAGTCTGTGAGAATGACGCTGGCGGCCTGTTCAAGGGCGACCATGTCCAGAAACGGCAAGGGCTCGACCACTTGCAGGGACTTCAAGTGAGAAGCCAGCCCATAATCGTGCAGCAATTTGCGCGTGCGCGGGTGCAAAGGCAGGACAACCGGCATTTGCTGCGCAATGTCGTCCAGCGCCGCCATGATTTCTGCCAGGCGTCGCGGGTCATCGGTATTTTCTGCACGATGGCAGGTGGCCAAGGCAAATTGACCTGCCTGCATCCCTAGCTGGGCAAGAATCCGGCTCTGGGTTCTGGCGCGCTCACGATAGTAGAGCGCAACGTCGTACATGACATCGCCCACATTGGAAACACCCTCGACCCTGCCCTCCCTTGCCAGATTTTCAACAGCCACCGCCGTCGGGCACAGCAACAGCGTCGAGACCCGGTCAGCAAGAATCCGGTTGATCTCTTCGGGCATGCGCATGTTGAACGAGCGCAGGCCGGCCTCGACATGCGCCACCGGAATATGCAGTTTGGCCGCGGCCAGCGCGCCGGCCAGCGTGGAGTTGGTGTCGCCGTAGATCAACACCCAGTCCGGTTGCTCGTCGAGCAGGATGCGCTCGATGCCTTCGAGCATTCGTCCGGTCATCTCCCCATGCGCCCCTGCACGTACTTCCAGGTTGTACTTCGGCGCTGGAATATCCAGCTCATCAAAGAACACCTGGGACATGTTCGCGTCGTAGTGCTGGCCGGTATGCACCATCACTTCTTCGATCTGCCCGGGATGCTTGAGAATCTCTCGGGACACGGCAGCGGCCTTGATGAATTGCGGACGGGCGCCGACGACAGTGAGAACTTTGCAGGTCATGAATAAACACTCGCTTTCAGTGCCGCGACAATGGACACCTGGGTCGATTCGTCCAGATAGGGGTGCATCGGCAGGCTCAGGACTTCATTGGCCACTTGATCGCCCACCGGCAGGTGCGCCGAAGGATCTGCCACAGCAGGCTGACGGTTCAGCGGTATCGGGTAATGCACCGCCGTTGGAACGCCGGCATTGCTCATGGCTTGCCAAACCTTGTCACGCTGGGTCACACGCACCGTGTACTGCGCCCAGGCGCTGGTGTTACCGGTCTCGATCTGCGGCGTGGTGTAAATCCCTCTCGCCTGCAGCAATGCGCTGTAGCGCTCGGCGACGATCTGACGCCGCTCAAGTTCTTCACTGAAGATCTCAAGCTTGGGCAACAGGATTGCTGCCTGCAGCGTATCGAGCCGGCTGTTCACGCCGACCCGGACATGGTGATAGCGCAGGCTTTGGCCATGGCGGGCAATTTGCCGCAACACCACGGCCAACTCATCGTCATCCGTGAACAAGGCACCGCCATCGCCATAGCAGCCCAAGGGTTTGCTGGGGAAAAAGCTGGTGCAGGCGATACGGGTCAGCCCGCAGGAGCGACGCCCTTCAAAGGTCGCCCCAAAGCTTTGCGCCGCATCCTCGATCACTGTCACGCCATGCCGGTCGGCAATGGCATTGATGCGCCTGAAATCTGCGCACTGGCCAAACAGCGACACCGGAATTATGGCTCGGGTACGCGGCGTGATAGCCGCTTCCAGCAGCGCGGGGTCGAGGTTGTAAGTGAACGGGTCGATGTCCACATACACAGGTTTTGCACCGAGCAGGGCCACCGTCTCGGCGGTCGCAATGTAGCTGAATCCCGGAGTGATCACCTCGTCGCCTGGTCCGACGCCAATGGCCATCAGGGCTATCTGCAAGGCATCGGTACCATTGGCCACGCTGATGCAGTGCCTGACACCGACAAAGGCGGCAAGCTTCTCTTCCAGCTCGGAAACTTCCGGGCCGAGAATGTATTGACCATGCGCCAGAACCCGCTCGATACCGGCGGCAATACGCTGCTTGAGGCGCACCTGCTGGGTCTTGAGATCAATGAACTCGATCATGTGGCCGACTCCTTGCTCACGACCCGGCCTTGCAGACGATAATCTGCACCGGTGTGTTCGCAGCGGGCGATACCTTCGCCTTCCAGGGGCAGGTCCAGTTGCTCGCCAAACTCGCTCATCCAGCCGGTTTGCCGGCCCGGTACACCCACCACCAGCGCATAGGCCGGTATATCCCTGTTGACCACGGCTCCCGCGCCGACGAAGGCAAACTCACCGATGGTCACGCCACAGACAATGGTGCAATTGGCTCCCAGAGTGGCGCCCTTGCCGACCCTGGTACTGCGGTACTCGTCCTTGCGCTCGATCAGCGAACGCGGGTTATAGACATTGGTAAACACCATGCTCGGCCCGCAGAAGACGCCATCGTCCAGCGTGACGTTGTCGTACACCGAGACGTTGTTCTGGATCTTCACCTCGTTGCCGATCACCACCCGGTTGCCGACGAACACGTTCTGCCCCAGCGAGCAGCGCTTGCCGATCCTTGCACCGGCACACACGTGCACGAAGTGCCAGACCCGGCTGCCCTCTCCTATTTGTGCGCCCTCATCGACGATAGCGCTGCCATGCACCTGAAAAGTCATGTTCACCTCAGCGCAACAGACGGGTCAGAAACGGATGGTTTTCGCCATCGCGGGGGGACACAGGCTTGACACTGCGAATCACCTCGACGGTCTCGACACAGTGCCGCGCTTCTTCGATGCCATAACCCTTGCCGTCGAGAATGGCCTGATAACTGGCGGTGTGCAGATCGGTAAAGCCTTCGGAAAACTCGATTTCCTGGCCATCGACCGTGATCGAGCGCCAGGTGGATTGGCGACCTTTCACGCTATCGGGCAGGTCATCGGCATCGATTGACAGGAACCAGCGTACCCGGGCGTTTTCGTACTCCAGATAACCGGCCGCCTTGTACGGGTCGGAAAAGTGCACGACATTGCGCTGCAGCTTGCCGAAGATGAAATGCAGCATGTCGTAGAAATGCACGCCGATATTGGTGGCCACCCCGAACGATTTTCGCGGGTCGCCCTTCCAGCTCTGTGCGTACCATTTTCCACGCGAGGTGATGTAGGTCAGGTCGACCTCATGCTTGTGCGCAGCGCCCGGCCGGATGCGTGCCTTGAGGTCGATGATCGACTGGTGATGGCGCAGTTGCAGGATATTCCACAGCCGGCAACCGGTTTCCTGCTCGGTCTTCGCCAGGTCATCGAGCAGATGCGCACTCGGCACCAGCGGCTTTTCACAGATCACATCGCACCCCAGGCGCAAGCCTGCATTGATGTGCGAGTGATGCAGATAGTTGGGGCTGCACACCGAGACGAAATCCAGCGCCTGGCCGGGCTGTCGCTTAAGTGACCAGGCATGGTCGTAGAAACGCTCGAACTCGGTGAAGAACTCACTGTGTGGGGACAGGCTGTCGATGATCCCAACCGAATCATTGATGTCATAGGCGCTGACCAGCCGGTTGCCAGTCTCCTTGATTGCGCGCATGTGCCGAGGGGCGATGTAGCCGGCAGCACCGAGCAGAGCAAAACGTTGCATGGACAACTCCAGATGATGAGCCCGGCCTGGTGAAGGCCGGCCCCGAACGGATCAGGCTTTCACGATGTGAGCTTCGGGCTGGCGGTACCTGCCACGGCTGTCGACCAGCAGACGTGAATGCAGGCGAATCAGCTCATAGTCGAAACGGGCGTGATCGGTCGCCAGCAGCACGGCATCGAAAGACGCCAGGTTGTCCGCCGTCAGCGGCTCGCTGCACAGATCAAAACGGTGCTCGCGCATCTTTGGAAACGACGGAACATGCGGGTCGCTGTAGGCCACTACCCCGCCTTTGGCCTCGATCAGTTCCATGATTTCCACGGAGGGCGATTCGCGCATGTCGTCCACGTTCTTCTTGTAGGCGATGCCCAGAATCAGCACGCGGCAGCCCTTGAGCGCCTTGCCGCGCTGATTCAGGCCATCCATGAGCTTGCCCACCACGTATTCGGGCATTGCCCTGTTCACCTCACCCGACAGTTCGATGAAGCGGGTGTGCAGGCCGTATTCGCGGGCTTTCCAGGTCAGATAGAAAGGGTCGATGGGAATGCAGTGGCCACCCAGGCCTGGACCTGGGTAATACGCCGTAAAGCCGAAGGGCTTGGTGGCGGCAGCATCGACCACTTCGAAGATATCGATGCCCATACGGTCAGCGACAACTTTCATTTCGTTGACCAGACCGATATTGACGGCGCGATGGATATTTTCCAGCAGCTTGGTCATCTCGGCTGCCTTGGTGGAGCTGACTGGCACCACCTGGTCAATCACCTGTTCATAGAGCGCAACACCCACTTTCAGGCACTGCGGGGTGTGGCCACCGATGACCTTGGGAATGGTCTGCGTCCTGAAATCTGGATTGCCCGGGTCTTCACGTTCCGGCGAATAGACCAGAAAGAGCGACTCGCCGACCGTCAGGCCACCGGCCTGCATCCGCGGCAACAATTCTTCTTCGGTGGTGCCGGGGTAAGTCGTGCTCTCGAGGGAAATTATCTGGCCTTTACGCAACCAGGGCTTGATTGCCTCGATGGTATCGACGACAAAACTCAGGTCCGGCTCACGGTATTTGTTCAGCGGAGTAGGCACACATAGAATCAAGGCATCGCACTGGGCCGCGCGGGAGAAGTCCACCGTGGCTTCGAAACCCGAAGCGCGCGCCCTGGCAATAGCGGCGCAAGGTATATGCTCTATATAACTATTACCGGCATTCAGTGTTTCAACTTTGAACGCATCGATGTCTATTCCCATAACACGGTAACCCACCGCATTATAGCGAAGCATCAGTGGCAAACCGACATAGCCAAGACCGACGATACCGATCAATGCTTCCTTGGACTTTAATCGGTCCAGAACACTACAACGAAACTCCACGTTTGATACCTTTCTGAAATCGAAAGAACAGGAACCCGCTGCAAACAATCGCACGCAGGCAGACCTATCAAAGGACAAAGAAATACGAAAGCTTACTGCCTTGGAGAAAGACGTTATACGAAAGAGTTCAGGTACTTCCAAGCAATGAAAATGATCATAGCAGTATTCTAAAATATAAAAACGGCCACTACGGCAAAAGACCAGCCAGTCATCCTTTTCCTACAAGCTCTGTTGAACTTTCATACAAAAACAGGGTGATGGCTTATTGCAAGCCACTGGAGATATGAACTCTGGCCAAAGGCTACTTATATAAATAGCCCGACTGACAAGTCATTGATAGAAAGGAATGGCTGCATACGCGCAGAACGCGATGCGTACACAGCCCGACAGCGTTTTCAACAATTACCCATGCCCAACTGCAGGCCGGCCAGCCCCATCTGCTGCCAGCCCCACCACGCCAGCCCGAGCAGCCCGCCGGCAATCGCCAGCGCCGGCAGCCAGGTCCAGAGTCGCTTCACGCTGCCGCCTGGGCATGCAACCGGGCGACTGGACGCTCACGCACCGGCCAGCTCAGCGCTGCGGCCAAGACACTGAGCAGCACCGAGATCTGCCAGACCAGGTCGTAGCTGCCGGTGTGGTCATACACCACCCCGCCCAGCCAGCCGCCCATGAACGAGCCCAACTGATGGAACAGAAACACAATACCGGCCAGCATCGACAGGTTGCGCACCCCGAAGATGCTCGCGACGGTGCCGTTGGTGAGAGGCACCGTCGACAGCCACAACAACCCCATTGCGATGCCGAACAGATAAGCCGTGGTCTGGCTGAGCGGCACCCAGAGGAACAGCACGATCACCACCGCACGCAGCAAGTAGATCGCACTCAGCAGGCGCGGTTTGGACATCTTGCCGCCCAGCCAGCCCGCGGTATAAGTGCCGAAGATATTGAACAGCCCCACCAGCGCCAGCACCGTGGTGCCAACCTGTGCCGGCAGGTGCTGGTCCACCAGGTAAGCCGGCAAGTGCAGGCCGATGAACACCACCTGAAAACCACAGACGAAAAAGCCCAGCGCCAGCAGCCAGAAGCCTGAATGCGAGCAGGCTTCACGCAGCGCTTCGCCGAGACTTTGTTGGGGCCCTGCGACCACCACCGGCTTGCTCTGTTTGAGCATCGCCGCCAGCGGCACGATCAGCGCCACCAATGCAGCCAGCACCAGCAAGGCGCCGGACCAGCCCAGTCCGCCGATCAGGCCCAGAGTGCCTGGCAACATGGCGAACTGACCGAACGAGCCCGCCGCACTGGCGATGCCCATGCCCATGCTGCGTTTTTCAGGCGGCAGCGAGCGGCCGACAAGGCTTAACAAGATTGAAAACGAGGTACCGGACAGACCGATACCGATCAGGATGCCGGCGCTCAGAGACAGGCTCAAGGGCGAATCGGCCATGCTCATCATTGCCAGGCCCGTGGCATACAGAACCCCGCCAATCACCACGATGCGCGCCGAACCATAACGGTCGGCCAGCGCTCCGGCAAACGGCTGGGCCAGTCCCCACAACAGGTTCTGCAAGGCAATGGCAAAGGCAAACACTTCGCGGCCCCAGCCAAAATCGCTGCTCATCGGTGACAGAAACAGGCCGAAGCCATGCCGCGTGCCCAACGACAGCGCCAGAATCAACGCACTGCCCACCATGATCCAGCCACTGGTTCGCCAGGCTGATGTCATTGTTACTCCTTCCGTGCAGTGCACGCCATGCGGGCCTATACCCGTTTTTGTAGTAATGGATCAGGCCAGTTGCTGTCCTGTCATCGGGTATATAGGCCGGCACTATGCTTATTGCAAGATGTTTCTCGGGCGTCTGTAGAAGGCCCAGTGCACACGCTGACGGTCGAGCACCGCCAGAACATCCTCCAGATACTGCCGACAGCCGGGCCACACACGCATACAGCCAAATTCGCCTACCACCAGCCGCGACGGCGCTACATTCACCCTCGCCGCCCAGTCCAGAGGCTTTTGTAGTCAGGCCGCCACCTGATCGCGTGCATACCACTGATGCATGTGCGTCAGTTCAGCATGCTCGGGCAAATCGCTGTGTTTCTCCGGCACCGGTTCGTTAATCAGGTTATAGGCCGCAATGGCCGGATGATCCTTGAGCACCTGCGCCAGATCGCGCCAGTAGGCAGCGGCCTGCGTCCGGTAGCGCGGGTCTTGCCATAGGCGATCATCGAACTGCCCCTGATTGTTCTGCGCCCAGCGCATGCCTGGCAGCGACAAGGGGGCAATCACCACTTTCAGGCCGGCCTGATGAGCACGCAGGCGAATATGCAGTGGCGCATAAGGCCTCCCTGGCCGATGGAAAGGCTCAGAAGGTACGCCGTGGTTGACCGTCCAGCCTTTGAAGGTTTACAGAGGGTTGCTATGGGTTACAGCACGTTACAGGGCAAGCCCCACCAGCACTGCTACCTCAAGCAACTCCAGCAGCGCACCGGCCGTATCGCCGGTGGTGCCGCCCAGCCGGCGCAGCATCAGCTGGCGAAGCCAATAAAACCCCGCCACGCTTACAATCAGTGCCAGCAACTTGCTCGACCCTGCCAGCAACATACAAACAGCCGCGACCATAGCCAAAACATGCCAGCCCGCCTTGCGCGGCAAATGATCGGCCAGTGCCTGGCCCAACCCGCCTGCACGGACATAAGGCGTGGTCAGAAACAACCCCAGCAAGGCGCTGCGCCCTATCAGCGGCGCCAGCAACAGGCCAAGCAGTTGCTGCTGCTCGATCAGCGCCAGGATCGCGGTAAATTTCAGCAACAGCACCAGCACCAGGGTGACCACCGCAATCGGCCCGCTGCGCGGGTCTTTCATGATGGTCAGGGTGCGCTCGCGGTCGCCGAAGCCGCCCAGCCAGGCGTCGGCACTGTCGGCCAGACCGTCCAGATGCAGGCCACCACTGAGCAGCACCCAGGCGCTGAGCAGCAACGCCGCCTGCAGCATCACCGGTGCGCCGCCAAGCAGATGGCTCAAGCCGATCAGCACCACCCCGAACAGACCACCGACCAGCGGGTAGAACAGCAGCGAACGACCCATTTGCCAGGGTTCGGGCATGCCCGGCAAACGCACCGGCAGGCTGCTGAGAAATTGCAGGGCAATCCAGAACGGCAACATTTCAGCGCTCCGTCAGTTGTCCATCGGCGGCGACATGGATGCCCAGCAAGGCGCCATGGCCGACCTCGACCTGCAGCAGTTGCTCACGCGGCAGGCCGCGAGCCTGCGCCAGCAACAAGCGCATGACCCCGCCATGGCTGATCAACAGCAGGCGCTCGCCGGCATGCTGCTGTTGCAGGCGTTGCACGCTACCCAGCACGCGCTCGGCAAAGGCCTGCACCGGCTCGCCGTTGGGTGGCGTAAAGGTATACGGGTTATCCCAGAAAGCCCCGAGCCCGGTCGCATCGGTTTCCATGATCTGCGCCGCACTGCGGCCTTCCCAGTCGCCGAAATGCAGCTCCTGCAAGCCCGGCTCCAGCGACAGCGGCAATTGCAGGCGCTCGGCAAGGGATTCGGCAAAGCGCGCACAACGCTGCAAGGGCGAGCTGACAATACGTGCCCATGGGCCGCCCTCGACAACGGCCGCGTGCATTTGCGCCCAGCCCTTTTCGGTCAGCGCATCATCCAGGCTGCCGCGCAAGCCGCCGCCCAGTTCGGTTTCGCCATGCCTGAGCAGGTCCAGGCTCAGGCTCGAATTCCGGCTCATGCCGGACGGTCCGCCACAGCGGCTTCGGCAAAGGTTGCCATGCCGTTGTGCAGCTCACAGGCCAGGCGCACCAGCGGCACCGCCAGTGCAGCCCCGCTGCCCTCACCCAGGCGCAGGCCCAGGTCAAGCAGCGGTTCGGCGTGCAGCACTTCAAGCACATGACGATGGCCAGTCTCGGCACCGCGATGACCGAACAGCAGCCAGGGCCGGCAGGACGGGTTCAAGCGCACTGCGACCAGCGCTGCAACGCTGCAAATAAAGCCATCGACCAGCGCGACGATGCCTTCCTGGGCGCAGGCCAGATAGGCGCCGACCAGGGCGGCGATCTCGAAACCGCCCAGGCAGAACAGGCTGCACAATGGATCGCCGGCATGCTCGGCATGCAGCGCCAGGCCGCGCTCGATGACGGCGGTCTTGTGCAGCACGCCCTCGGCGTTCAGGCCGGTGCCGGCGCCGACCAGCAGTGGCGCGGCGCACTCCAGTACCGAGCAGGCCACGGCGCTGGCCGCCGCGGTGTTGCCGATGCCCATTTCGCCACCGACCCACAACTCAGTGCCGGCAGCCTTGGCGCGCAGCACGCTGTCACGCCCGGCCTGCAAGGCGGCATGGCCCTGCTCGACGGTCATCGCCGGGCCCTGGACAAAGTTTGCGGTGCCAGCGCCCAGGTGCAGATGGCGCACGCCGGGCAGGTTCAAGGGCGACACCGTGCCCAGGTCGACCACGTCCAGTTGCGCCGCCAGTTGCCGGGCCAGCACGCTGATTGCCGCGCCGCCGCTGACGAAGTTGCTCAGCATCTGCCCGGTCACCGCCTGCGGATAGGCCGAGACGCCTTCGCTGACCACGCCATGGTCACCGGCGAAGATCGAGATCCACAGCCTGTCGACGCCGGGTTTTTCACGCCCCTGCAAACCGGCGATCTGGACGGCCAGACGCTCCAGCTGCGCCAGCGAACCGGCCGGTTTGGTCAGTTGTTGCTGCCGCGCCAGCGCCGCTTCCCGGGCCGGTACATCGATTGCCTGAGCCGGCACTAGCCACCAGGATTGAGTCATGGAGCGGTTCCTTTCAAAGTCAGGGGCAAGCCGGCCACGGTCAGCACCACGCGCTGGCAGCGCTCGGCCAGGGCTTGATGCAACAGGCCGGCTTCGTCGACATAGCGACGGGTCAGCTCGCCGAGGGGCACCACGCCCATCCCGGTTTCGTTGCTGACAAAAATGATTTCGCCGGGCAATTCAGCTACGCAATCAAGCAGTGCCTGGCGCTCTTCGGCCAGACGCTCGGCATCGTCGAGCATCAGCAGATTGGTCAGCCACAGGGTCAGGCAGTCGACCAGCAGGCAGTGGTCGCTGGCAGCGTGCTCGCGCAGCACTTGGGCCAGGGCCAGCGGCTCTTCCACCAGCCCCCAACTGTCCGGGCGGCGCTGGCGATGCAAAGCCACGCGCTGGTTGAGTTCACTGTGCACTGGCTGGCTGGTGGCGATATAAGTCACCGCCAGCCCGCTGCGCGTGGCCAGTTCTTCGGCCAGGCGGCTCTTGCCGGAACGGGCGCCGCCGAGGATCAGTTGCAACATATCAGTGAGCCTCCAGGCCGCAGAGCTGGCGCAGCAAGGTGACATCCAGATGCTTGTCGACCAGATCGGCCAGGCGCTCGATATCGTATTCGCGCAGCGCGTGGTAATCGATGCTCTGCACCTCGCGCAGCCCTGCCCAGCGCAGCAGCGCCGTGCAGGCCGCCGGCGACTCGAACAGGCCGTGCAGGTACGTGGCGTAAATCTGCCCGTCCGCGCTTTGCGCGCCGTCACAGCGGCCGTCGTCCAGTTGCACGGCGTAGTGAGCCAGCGCAGCGCCCGTGGTCACTCCGGCATGAATCTCGTAGCCGGCCACTTCGGCCTCTTCCAGCGCCAGTCGACCGCGCACGTTACGCAGTTGTTTTTCGCTTTCAAGCACGGTGCTCATGTCCAGCAGGCCCAGGCCAGGGCTGGAACCCGGCGTGCCTTCAAGCCCCAGCGGGTCATGCAATTGCTGCCCGAGCATCTGCAGGCCGCCGCAGATGCCCAGCAATTTGCCGCCATAACGCAAATGCCGGGTGATGGCGTCTTCCCAGCCGTTGGCGCGCAGCCAGGCCAGGTCGCTGCGCACGCTCTTGGAGCCGGGCAGGATGATCAAGTCGGCCGCCGGAATCGGCTGGCCGGGGCCGATGAATTGCAGGTTGACCTGCGGGTGCAGGCGCAACGGATCGAAATCGGTGTGGTTGCTGATGCGTGGCAGCACCGGCACCAGCACGTTCAGCACTTGCTCGGCCTTGTCGGTCTGGCGTCGGTCCAGGCCATCCTCGGCCTCCAGATGCAGGTCCATCAGGTACGGCAGCACGCCGACCACCGGCTTGCCGGTGCGCTGTTCCAGCCAGTCCAGGCCCGGTTGCAGCAAGGCGATATCGCCGCGAAAACGGTTGATCACAAAACCTTTGACCCGCGCCTGTTCGCTGGGCGACAGCAGCTCCAGCGTACCGACCAGATGGGCAAACACCCCGCCACGATTGATGTCGGCAATCAGCAGCACGGGACAATCGACGACCTCGGCAAAGCCCATATTGGCAATGTCGTTTTCACGCAGGTTGATCTCGGCCGGCGAGCCTGCGCCTTCGACCATCACCACTTGATAGCCTTCGCTCAAACGCTGGTGCGAGGCCAGCACGGCCTGCATGGCGATGGTCTTGTAGCCGTGATAGGCCACCGCGTTCATGGTGGTCACGACGCGACCATGAATGATCACCTGCGCGCCGGTGTCGCTGTTGGGTTTGAGCAGCACCGGGTTCATGTCGGTGTGCGGTTGCAGCCCGCAGCCCTGGGCCTGCACCGCCTGGGCGCGACCGATTTCGCCGCCATCGGCGGTGACGGCGCTGTTGAGGGCCATGTTCTGCGGCTTGAACGGCACGACGCTGACGCCCTGGCGGGCCAGCCAGCGGCACAGGCCGGTCACCAGCGTGCTTTTGCCGGCATCGGAAGTGGTGCCCTGCACCATCAGGGTGGTCATTGCAATTCCTTGCGGTAATCGTGCAAGAGGTTATCGAGACGTTGCCAGTCGGCTTCATTGACCGGCAGGCCGATGCGCAGGCTGCAGGTATCGGCAGACTCGCCAACAAACAGCCGCAGTAATACGCCACGTTTGGCGGCGAACTCATATAAAGGTTGCGCATGCGCCGTGACCCGCCATTGAAACAAGGCGCAGCCGCCCGTGGGCGTCAGGTCATGGGCGGCGAGCAGTGTAGCCAGGTGTGCAGCGGCCTGCTCGGTGCGCTGGCGCTGCACCTGCTGGCCGGCCTGATCACTCAGGCAGGCCAGGCCGATCTTGCGCGTGGGGCCGCTGACCGCCCACGGGCCGATCTCACGGGCCAGCGCCTTGAGCAAGCCCGGTTCGGCCAGGGCAAACCCCAGGCGAACGCCGGCCAGACCAAAGAACTTGCCGAACGAGCGCAATACGATCAAGCCGCTGCGCCCGGTTTCGGCCGCCAGGCTCGACGCCTGGGTGTTGTCCATAAAGGCTTCGTCGACCACCAGCCAGCCGCCGCGCTCGGCCAGCCGCGCATGCCATTCCAGCAAACGCTCGGGCGCCAGCAACAGGCCAGTAGGATTATTGGGGTTGACCACCACCAGCACATCGAGGCTGTCGAGAAAGTAGTCGACCTCATGGGCAAGTACTTCACGCACCAGAAAACCGCCCTTGCGCCAGGCATGCGCGTGCTCGGCGTAGCACGGCGACACCACCCCGACCTTGCCGCCGCTGCGCAATCGCGGCAGTGCCTGGATGGCCGCTTGCGAACCCGGCAGCGGCAAGGCGCGCGGCGCGTTGTAGTAGGCGCAGGCCGCTGCTTCGAGTCCGTCATCCGCTTCGGGCAAGCGTGCCCAGTCGCGTGCGTCGATGGGCGGAATCGGCCAGGCCCATGGCGCAATGCCGGTGGACAGATCGAGCCACTCGGCCTCGGGAATGCCATAACGCTGCGCCGCTGCGCGCAAGCGGCCACCGTGTTCAAGCATACAATTGCGCTCCTGCGCACAGCACCAGCAGCCACAACCAGACGCCGCGCTGCACCAATTGCCAGCCGGCCTCGATGGACTCGGCATCGGCAGGCTGGCCCTCACCCAACGGCGGGCGTTCGTGCAGCTCGCCGTGATATATCGCCGGACCGCCCAGCTCGACGCCCAGCGCCCCGGCGCCCGCCGCCATGACCGGGCCGGCATTGGGGCTGTCCCAGGTCGGCGCCTGGGTGCGCCAGCAGCGCAACGCCAGGCGGGTCTTGCCCAGCACCGCGTAGGTCAAGGCCACCAGCCGTGCCGGTACGTAATTGAGTACATCGTCGATCCTGGCTGCCGCCCAGCCGAAACGCTCGAAGCGTTCGTTGCGATAGCCCCACATGGCATCCAGCGTGTTGCTCAGCCGGTACAGCACCACGCCCGGCGCGCCTGCGATGGCAAACCAGAACAGCGCGGCGAACACCGCGTCGCTGCCGTTCTCCAGCACCGACTCGGTGGCCGCACGCGCGACGCCATTGGCATCGAGCTCCGAGGTTTGTCGGCTGACCAGATAACCGACCCGCTTGCGCGCCTCATCCAGATCTCCACCGCGCAGCGCGGCGGCCACCGGCTGCACATGCTCGCCCAGGCTGCGCATGCCCAGCGCGCAATACAGCGCCAGAATCTCGACCAGTGTGCCGATATACGGCAACCAGCTGAGCAGCGTGATCAACAACGTCAATGGCACCACGGCCAGCACCCAGGCGGTGACGCCATGGCTGCGCCAGCCACGGCCTGCGGCATTGAAACGTTGCTCGATACGCTCGGCATAACGCCCGAACGCCACCAGCGGATGCGAGCGTTTCGGTTCGCCGAGCAACGCATCCAGCGCCACCCCCGCCACGCTCAACAGCGCCACACTCATGGATGCACTCCCCATTGGTTTTCATACAGCAGTTGTTCAAGCGGACGCGCTTGTGCCCAGCCTTCGAGCACCAGCATGGGTGCCGGATAAAAGCCTTCGACCGGCCCCAGGCACAGAATCGCCAGCGGCCGTGCGCCGTCCGGCATGTTCAGCAACCGGGCCAGTGCATCGGGGTCGAACAGCGACACCCAGCCCATGCCCAGGCCTTCGGCACGCGCGGCCAGCCACATATTCTGAATCGCACACGACAACGACGCGATGTCCATTTCCGGCAAGGTGCGCCGGCCGAAGATATGTTGCTCGCGGCCATCCATCAGCGCGGCGACGATCACCTCGGCGCAGTCGTTGATGCCCTCGACCTTGAGTTTCATGAAGTCATCGGCACGTTCGCCCAATGCATGAGCGGTGCACACCCGCTCTTCCTCGACCTGCGCCTGCAACGCAGTGCGCAAGGCCGGGTCGCTGATACGAATGAAGCGCCAGGGTTGCATCAGGCCGACGCTGGGCGCGTGATGCGCCGCTTCCAGCAACCGCGCCAACAGCTCGGGCGCTACCGTGCCGCCGCTGAAATGGCGCATGTCGCGGCGCTCGGCAATGGCGCGGTACACCGCAGCCCGCTCATCAGGGCTGAACTCTGCATCGCTCATGGCTTGAACAGCGCCGCCACCGCCTGGGGATTGGAAGGAAAGTAAAAATGCACGTACGAGGCCGTCAGCCGGCCCTGGCGATAAACCGCCTCGGCACCGCGCCCGCCATTGGGGCTCACGCCACGCGCAATCGGCTCAAGCCCGGTGCTGGTCAACGAATGGTGATACGTGTGGCCGCGCAGCAGGCCTTCGGGCAGTTCGACATTCTGCAAGGCCAGCGCCGCCAGGCGCTTTTGCATCACGGCCTCGCCCGACAGCAAGCCGACAAGTTCGGCCCGTACGCCTTGCACATCGGTCAGTGCATCAAGCAGATACAGCATGCCGCCGCACTCGGCCAGAATCGGCTTGCCGGCCGCATGGTGGGCGGCAATGGCCGCGCGCATCGGCTGGTTGGCGCACAGCGTCACATGGTGCAACTCGGGATAGCCGCCGGGCAGGTACAGGCTGTCGGCGTCGGGCAGTTGCGTGTCATGGATCGGCGAAAAGAAGCTCAGCTCGGCGCCCATATTGCGCAGCAAATCAAGGCTGGCGCCGTAGGTAAAGGCAAACGCCTCGTCACGCGCGATGGCGATACGCACCCCGGCCAGCAGCGGCTCGACCGCTTGCGGCTCGGGGGCAGCAAAGCTGACCGGCGGCGGCAACGTGACTTCGCAGGTGCTGCCCAAGGCATGGGCGGCGGCGTCCAGGCGTGCATCCAGATCGTTCAGCTCGCTGGCCTGCACCAGCCCCAGGTGCCGGCTGGGCAACTCGATGCCGGTTTCGCGTGATAGCGCGCCGTACCAGCGCAGGCCTTCGGTCAGGCTGTTTTCCAGCAATTGCGCGTGGCGCACGGTGCCGACCCGGTTGGCCAGGACACCGGCAAACGGCAGGTCCGGTTGATAGCGCGCCAGCCCCAGTGCCAGCGCGCCGAAGGTCTGCGCCATGGCGGTGCCGTCGATCACGCCCAGCACCGGCACACCGAAGTGCCGTGCCAGATCGGCGCTGGACGGCGTGCCGTCGAACAGCCCCATCACGCCTTCAATCAGAATCAGATCGGCCTCGCTGGCCGCTTCCCACAACAGACGGCGGCTTTCTTCGGCACCGACCATCCACAGGTCGAGCTGATAAACCGGCGCACCGCTGGCGCGCTCCAGAATCATCGGATCAAGAAAGTCCGGCCCGCATTTGAAGACGCGCACCTTGCGTCCCTGGTTGCGATGCAAGCGGGCCAGGGCCGCCGTTACTGTGGTCTTGCCCTGCCCGGAAGCCGGGGCGGCAATCAATACAGCGGGGCATTGGCGTGCAGCGTCACTCACAGCTCGATGCCCTTTTGCGCACGAATGCCGGCCTGGAAGGCATGCTTGACCATGGCGATTTCCGACACGGTATCGGCCAGCTCGATCAGTTCGGGCTTGGCGCCGCGACCGGTGACCACCACGTGCTGCATGGGCGGGCGCGCCTGCAGGTCGCTCAGGACCTGATCCAGGTCCAGGTAGCCGTGCTTGAGGGCAATGTTGAGCTCATCGAGAATCACCAGGCCGATGGCCGGGTCACTGAGCAATTGCTTCGAGACTTCCCAGGCAGCCTCGGCGGCAGCGATGTCACGCTGGCGATCCTGGGTTTCCCAGGTAAAGCCTTCGCCCATCACGTGGTAGCGCACCTGCTCGGGAAAACGCCGGAAGAACAGCTCTTCGCCAGTGCTGTTGCGGCCCTTGATGAACTGCACCACGCCGCACTGCATGTCGTGCCCCATGGCGCGGGCAAGCATGCCGAACGCCGAGCTGCTTTTGCCCTTGCCGTTGCCGCTCAAGACCAGCAGCAAGCCGCATTCGTTGGGGGAGTTGGCAATACGCTCGTCAATAATGGCTTTTTTGCGCAGCATGCGCGCCAGATGGCGTTCGTCACGTTCGGGGGATTGGTTCATCTTCAGCTCTCCGCTGGGGGGCACGCGAAAGCAGACGACAGGACAGCATCGGGCCGCAGGCGCGTAACCCTGTGCAGAGCATCGCCCGCCGTGATGCTGTGAAAAAGTGACAGGCCGGTCTCCGGGCTCATGAGCGGGACATTGTCCCTGGCGGTGCGCCTTCCCGGGACAAACCCAGTGGCGTCGGACACAGCCTTGACTCATCTACCGTTGCGGGGGCAGCGCCGGAATCGGATGGCTCCTGACCGGCTTCCCTGTTTCACCTTGCCAATCAATGATTGCCAGGCACCTGAAACAAGCGGCGAAGGGTAGAGGGTTGGGCAAACAGCGTCAAACAGTATTGGGATTGAACCTCCCGAGCGGGCACTTCTCTACTCTTTAACCTCCTCTGGTTTTGCGAGATAACCCCGGCATGTTCAGACTCGACCCGCGTTACGCAATCATTCTGCTCACCGCTGGCGGCCTTGCAGCCTGTGGCGAAACCTCCAAGCTGCAAGTCGCCGACGGCTTCGGCCCTGATCCGCAATTGCCCGAGCCCAACAAGACCCTGATCCCGACGGTCAATATCGCTCCGGCCATCGGCTGGCCGGAAGGCGGCAAACCGGTCGCCGCACCGGGCACGCAAGTGGTGGCGTTCGCCGAGGGTCTGGACCATCCACGCTGGCTGTATGCGTTGCCCAATGGCGATGTGCTGGTGGCCGAGTCCAACGGGCCGGCCAAGGAAAGCTCGGGCCTGCGCGACTGGGTGTCGCAGAAGGTCATGAGCCGCGCCGGTGCCGGCGTGCCCAGCGCCAACCGCATCACCCTGCTGCGCGATGAAAACCGCGACGGCATCGCCGAGACCCGCTCGGTGTTGCTGGAAAACCTCAATTCGCCGTTCGGCATCACGCTGGTGGACAACACCTTATATGTGGCCGACACAGACCGCCTGATCAGTTTTCCATATGAAAGCGGCCAGACCCGCATCAGTGCAGCGGCCACCAAAGTCACTGACCTGCCCGGCGGCCCGCTTAATCACCACTGGACCAAGAACGTGATTGCCAGCAAAGACGGCAGCAAGCTGTATGTCACCGTCGGCTCCAACAGCAATGTCGGCGAAAACGGCATGGACCAGGAACAAGGCCGGGCCGCCATCTGGGAGGTGGACCGCGCCTCGGGCCAGAAACGCATCTTCGCTTCGGGCCTGCGCAATCCCAACGGCATGGACTGGGAACCTGTGACCGGCAAGTTGTGGACAGCGGTCAACGAGCGTGACGAGATCGGCAGCGATCTGGTGCCCGACTATGTGACCTCGGTGCAGGACGGCGGCTTTTATGGCTGGCCCTACAGTTATTACGGTCAGCATGTCGACAAGCGTGTCGAGCCGCAAAACCCGGAACTGGTCGCCAAGGCCATCGCGCCGGACTACGCGGTAGGCCCGCACACCGCTTCGCTGGGCCTGGTATTCGCTGACGGCAAAACCCTGGCCGCGCCATTCAATCAGGGTTTGTTCATCGGCCAGCACGGCTCATGGAACCGCAAGCCGCACAGTGGTTACAAGGTGGTGTTTATTCCGTTCAAGGACGGCAAGCCCGCTGGTCAACCGATCGATGTGCTGACAGGCTTTTTGAACAAGGAGGAAAAAGCCCAGGGTCGCCCGGTCGGCGTGATCAACGATCAGCGCGGTGGCTTGCTGGTGGCCGATGATGTAGGCAACAAGATCTGGCGGGTGACCTCAACGCAATGAGGCGGGAACCGGCCGCTGCAATCAGCGGCCGTTCTGTGCCAGGTTTTCCGGGTGGATAATGCGCTTGGCATTCAGATAGGCTTTCTGCCAATACGGCTTGCTCAGGCTGTCGAGCTTGACCGTGCCGCCCGTGGCCGGGGCATGCACGAAGCGGCCTTCGCCGACATAGATACCGGCATGCGATACCTGCGAGCCGCCTGAGGTGGCGAAAAACACCAGGTCGCCGGTCTGCAGCTGCTCGCGACCGACAGTGGGCGCATTCATCACGATCATGTCGCGCGTGGAGCGCGGCAGGCTGATGCCGGCCATGTCACGGTAGACATAACTGATCAGGCCACTGCAATCGAATCCGGAATCGGGGGTATTGCCGCCCCAGCGATACGGCGTACCCACCAGGCTAAAGGCGCGGAACAGCACGTCTTCGACAGCTGCCGAAGGCACGGTGGCAGGCGCGGCCAGTACAGGGCGCTGAACGATACGGGGTTGCGGGGGCGGCGGCGCGCTGGCACAGGCACCCAGCAGCGCAGCAAGGGAAATTACAGCCAGGCGCAATGTCATCGACATAACCACAACTTCTCCATCCGGATGCGGCCTAGTTGCCGAAAGCAAAAACCCGGTCAGAGACCGGGCATCACGTCATTTATGGCGTTTGATAGTAGCTGGTTTCACGCTGGTCGAGGTCATCGCAGTGGTTTGTACTTCACCGGCGGCGGGCGCCATGACCAAAGCACGCTTGGCCTCGATGAAAGTCTTGCTCCAGTACGAGTCGTCCAGGCTGTCGATACGCACCCCACCGCTGCGGCGGCTGCTGGAGTGGATGAACTGATCATCGCCCAGATAGATGGCTGCATGGCTGACCCGACCGCGGCCGGCGGTGCTGAAGAACAGCAGGTCGCCTGGCTTGAGGTCGCGGCGTGCCACTTGCGGCGCATCGATATTGATCATTTCCCGGCTGGAACGCGGCAGGCTCATGCCAGCCTCTTCACGGAACAGGAAGTTGATGAAACCACTGCAATCGAAGCCCGACGTGGTCGAGCTGCCGCCGAAGCGATAACGAGTGCCGATCAGCGACTTGCCGCGCTCCAGAATGGAGTCGGCCAGCAGAGGCAACTGATAGTTGGTTTCCCTGGAGAATTCGGCCAGTTCTTCTTCGGCTTCGTGCGCCTGCTGCAATTGTGCAGCTTGAGCACGGCGAGCGCTGGACTGGGCGGTAACGGAATTCGTGTACTGAGCCTGGTACTCAGGCTGTGGCTGGGTGACCGATGACTGGGTCGAGCAACCGAACAGAAACGTAGCGAAAACGAGTGGCACGAGGGGTGCTAAGCGAACAACCTGCATGGGCACGACCGTGGGTGAAAAATTGAGGAGCCGCGACTATGCCCGCTATCAAAGTGATTTGCAAATTCTATCGAATTAAATGTGACTTATGAGTTCGGGCATGACATGTGCCGCGCGGCCCTTGAGGAAAACGTCCATGCCTGCGCTGTAATCCGTGGCCAAAGGATTGATTTCCAAAGTAAAACCACCTGAGACACGGGCCCGCAGCACAGGTTCATGTATATAAGGAAAACTCGCGGTAGTGCCGATACTTAGAACCGCATCGAAGCCCAGACTCATTTGCTGCTCCAGAGCGCTCATAGCCTTCTCTGGGAGCATTTCCTGAAATAACACAACCGGGGGTCGCAAAATGCCATTACAAGCGCCGCACAGAGGCGGTAGAGGGCGTTGCAAATGCTCACTCAGCTGCGGGTCTTCGGCACCGCACGATTGACAGAATAATGGCGCTATCTGCCCATGAATTTCGATCAGCCGCTCCGGCGGACTTCCGGCCGCGCGGTGATAGCCATCGACATTCTGGGTCAGCACCCAGCATTCAGGTTTGAGGCGCTGCAACTGCGCGATGGCGTAATGCGCAATATTGGGCTCACCGTTCAGGCAAGCCTTGCCCAACTGCGCGATGTACTTCCAGCACAACGCAGGGTCACGCCGCAGCATCGGCCCGGACAAGGCCATTTCGATAGGCAGATCGTCTTCGGTGCGGCCGTTGTACAAGCCGCCGACACCGCGATAGGTCGGCAGTCCTGAATCGGCTGACAGCCCCGCACCGGTGATCACCAGGATGCGCCTGGCATGGCGCAGCGCTGCACCGGCCTGACGCATCAGTTGCGGGTCGATCGGGGCGTCTACCACCCCAGGGTTTCCTTGAGGAAAGGAATGGTCAGCTTGCGTTTTTCCTGCAACGAGGCCTGATCGAGACGCTCGAGCAGATCGAACAGCGCACTCATGCTGCGCGTGCCACGAGTCAGAATGAAGTGCCCGACATCGTCGGTCAGGTGCAGGCCGCGGCGCGAGGCGCGCAATTGCAAGGCACGCAGCTTGTCTTCATCGGACAAGCCGCGCATCTGGAACACCAGCGCCATGGTCAGGCGCGACTTGAGGTCCGGCAGCTTGATCTGCAATTCACGCGGGGATTTGGAGGCGGCGATCAGCAGGCGCCGACCGCTGTCGCGCAGGCGGTTGAACAGGTGAAACAGCGCCTCTTCCCAGTCCGGCTTGCCGGCAATGACATGCAGGTCGTCCAGGCACACCAGTTCGTACTGCTCCAGGTGATCGAACAGTTCGACCCCCTCTTGAAGCAACTGGGCCAGCGGCAGGTACACCGCAGGCTCGCCAAGCTGCTTGAAGCGCAGGCACGCGGCCTGCAACAGATGAGTACGCCCTACCCCGTCCTTGCCCCATAAATAGATGAGGCTCTCGGTCCACCCGGCATCTGCTTCACACAGGCGCTCGACATAGCCCAGCGCCGCCGCATTGGCACCGGGATAGTAGTTGACGAAGGTGGCGTCATCACGCAGACGCACACTCAGGGGCAGCTGAACGGGTTTCATGCTGACTGGGCGCTTCCTGGAGGCAAGCGAACCTCGGAAAAAAGAATGCAAAGTCTATACCTGCAAGGCGGGCCGCACAATGCGACACACCTCAAGGAAAATCAAAGGCTTGCATACGTGCCATCAGGCAACCGGCTTACAGCTCCGGATCGCGGGGACCGGCATACACGTCCGAGTCCTTGTAAAGGGTATGCACATGACGCAACAACACCATGATCACCGCCGCCGCCGGCAGCGCCAACAGAATGCCGGTAAAGCCGAACAGCTCGCCGCCCGCAAGGATCGCGAAAATCACCGCCACCGGGTGCAGGCCAATACGGTCACCTACCAGCAACGGGGTCAGGACCATGCCTTCCAGCGCTTGCCCGACCATAAAGACAGCCACAATGCCGAGCATCGGGTACAGGTCGCCGCCAAACTGAAACAGGCCGGCAATCAGCGCCGCGCCAATGCCGATCACGAAGCCCATATAAGGCACGATAGCCGCCAATCCGGCGATGACCCCGATCAACAGCCCCAGCTCCAGCCCCACCAGCATCAGGCCGGCCGCATAGATAACGCCCAGCGCGACCATCACCAGCAACTGGCCACGAATGAACGCCCCCAGCACCTCATGACACTCGCCGGCCAGGTTGACGATCTGCGCCTCGCGCTGGCGCGGCAGCAGGCCGTGGATCCTGGCCATCATCACATCCCAGTCGCGCAGCAGGTAGAAGCACACCACCGGGATCAACACTAGATTGGTCAACCAGCCAATCAGCGCCAGGCTGGAGGCGGTGGCTTGAGACAGCACAATGCTGACGACATCGCCCGCCTCGCTCATGTGCCCGGACAACGAAGTCTTGAGCTTGTCGAAGCGCCAGAAGCCATCCGACAAACCGAACTTCGCCTGCGCCCACGGCAGCGCTGTGTGCTGCAACCAGTCAAGCATCTGCGGCGCCAGCTCATACAGGCGCATCAACTGCCTGAACAGCATCGGCACCAGCACCAGCAGCAAGGCCATCAACACCAGCGTGAACAAGGTGAACACCGCCACAACACCCAAGGTACGCGACAGGCCGAGCCGCTCCAGGCGGTCCACCAGCGGGTCGCCCATATAGGCCAGCAACAACGCCACCAGAAACGGCATCAGGATGGTGTGCAACAACCCCAGAAAGACCAGTAGCAGAACAGCCCCGCCGATCCAGAACCAACGCCGCGTATCAGTCATTTAATGCCTCTGCATCTGAAAACCATTTATAGGTCCGCCTTACCAGCGGAAATACAGCCGTGATGCGTTGGCCGGAGTGACGCCTGGCGTAACGGGTGCAGCGGCGTCCACGGGCGCCGCCTCGCTGGCCGGCACTTCCTGCAGACGGGCCATGCCCAGTTGCGAACGAACCTGCTCGGCGCTGGCACTGACATCGAAGGTCAATTTGTCGCCCTCAACCAGCGCCAGCCGGCCACCGAACGGATCCAGCAGGCGTTGCAGTTCAGCATAGCGTTCCAGCGTCGAGCCCTGAACCTGCAATTGCAACGCACTGGCTGCGGCGCCCGGCTTGACGGCAAAACGCGGCGCCAGTCGCTCGCTCACCGCCAGCAGCACCGCATCGGCCAGCGCCTCGGAGCTGGCGCCGGTGGCGGTGCCCTGCTCGCGCTGATCGCCCAGCCATAGACGCCAGGTGCCTTGCCATTGACCGTTTTCTTCACGGGCATGCACGGCCAGAATCGCATCGGCGCCATAACGCTCGGAAGCCTGCCTGATTTCAGTGGCGTCCTTGTCGGCCAGATGTTGCGCGGTGCCCAAGCCCTGCTCGCTCAGGTCGGCCAGTGGCAATTGCAGCGGCAAACCACGGTGTTCAGCGGCGCGCCGCAACGGCTCGGCGGCGCCTTGACCGTCGCCGACCAGGTTCGAGCCCTCGACAGAATCGTTGAGCCACCAGCCAAGAATGCTGGGCCGATTGCTACCCCAGATCGGCAACCCGGCCTGACGCAGGGCGCGGTCGGTGCTGGCGGGATCGAAATCCACCAGCAACGCCTCGGGCGGCCCGGCTTCATAGCCGAACTGACTGATGATTTGCTGCGGATTCTTGCGCACCTCAGGCAAAGACGCCTTGGCATTGCCGGTCAGGCGCAGCACCAGGGTTTGCACGGCCGCCTGGGTGGCACGGTCACGCTCGTCCGGCGACTGGCTGGCCACCGGTTCGCGCACTTGATAGAGATTGTTCATGGTCTGCGCGAACGCCGGCAGGCTCGCCAGGCTCAGGCAGCCAAGTAAAAGATATCTGGAAAAACGCATGGGGCAGTTCCCGAACAGAAGGAAGACAGCAGGCAAATACGGGGCGTAAGACAACAAAAACCGCCCAATCATTCACATTAAAGCCGTGTTTGTACAGGTTGCAGCCTTTACTGAATACAAGCGCCCGTAGCGCAGGGCTCTGCCCGTCGGCCCAAGGATGGCCCCCACGCGGCAAGCCTGTTAAAATCGCGCGCCTTCACAGACCGACGATGGCACCGACTCCAGAACGGCACAGCTAAGGCTGATCCACGCTGGACCCGGGTGTTGCGGTCGATCCCCCGAATCCCCCCTAAAGGCCTGGATTTTTTATGAGCAAGCAACCCTCCCTGAGCTACAAAGACGCCGGTGTAGACATCGACGCCGGTGAAGCATTGGTCCAACGCATCAAAGGCGTGGCCAAGCGGACCGCGCGCCCCGAGGTCATGGGCGGTCTGGGAGGTTTCGGCGCTCTCTGCGAAATCCCGGCCGGCTACAAGCAGCCTGTGCTGGTGTCCGGCACCGACGGCGTCGGCACCAAGCTGCGTCTGGCGCTGAACCTGAACAAACACGACACCATCGGTATCGACCTGGTCGCCATGTGCGTCAACGACCTGGTGGTGTGCGGCGCCGAGCCGCTGTTCTTCCTCGACTACTACGCCACCGGCAAACTGAATGTCGACACTGCCGCCCAGGTTGTGACCGGCATCGGCGCCGGTTGCGAACTGGCCGGTTGCTCGCTGGTCGGCGGCGAAACCGCTGAAATGCCGGGCATGTACGAAGGCGAAGACTACGACCTGGCCGGCTTCTGCGTCGGCGTCGTGGAAAAGGCCGAGATCATCGACGGCTCCAAGGTTGCCAGCGGCGACGCCCTGATCGCCCTGCCGTCTTCGGGTCCGCACTCCAACGGTTACTCGCTGATCCGCAAGATCATCGAAGTCGCCGGTGCCGACATCGAAAACATCCAGCTCGACGGCAAGCCGCTGACCGAACTGCTGATGGCCCCGACGCGCATCTACGTCAAGCCACTGCTCAAGCTGATCAAGGACACCGGCGCGGTCAAGGCCATGGCCCACATCACCGGCGGCGGCCTGCTGGACAACATCCCGCGCGTACTGCCAGAAGGCGCACAGGCTGTGGTCGACGTGGCCAGCTGGCAGCGCCCGGCGGTCTTCGACTGGCTGCAACAACAAGGCAACGTCGAAGAGCATGAAATGCACCGCGTTCTGAACTGCGGCGTCGGCATGGTCATCTGCGTGGCTCAGGAACACGTCGAGCAGGCGCTGAACGTCCTGCGCGCCGAAGGCGAGCAACCGTGGGTGATCGGCCAGATCGGCACCGCTGCCGAAGGCGCCGCTCAAGTCGAGCTGAAAAACCTCAAGGCGCATTGATGCCAGCTTTGCATCCAGCGGCACGCAATGTCGTGGTGTTGCTGTCGGGTACCGGCAGCAACCTGCAAGCGATGATCGACAGTTTCAGTGACGCCGACAGCCCGGCGCGCATTTGTGCGGTGATTTCCAACCGCGCCGATGCCTTCGGCCTGCAGCGTGCTCAGGATGCGGGTATCAGCACCCGCGTGCTGGACCACAAGGATTTCGAGGGCCGCGAGGCCTTCGATGCCGCCCTCGCCGAACTGATCGACAGCTTTGAGCCGGACCTCGTCGTACTCGCAGGCTTCATGCGCATTCTCAGTGGCGATTTCGTGCGCCACTACCAGGGTCGCCTGCTCAATATCCACCCTTCGCTGCTGCCGCTCTATAAAGGGCTGCATACCCATCAGCGAGCGCTGGAAGCCGGCGACACCGAACATGGCTGCAGTGTTCACTTCGTCACCGAGGAACTCGATGGCGGACCACTGGTCGTACAGTCGGTGATTTCGGTAGAGTTACACGACTCGCCCGCCACCCTGGCGCAGCGCGTCCATGTTCAGGAACACCGGATTTACCCGCTGGCCATCCGCTGGTTTGCCGAAGGCCGTCTGCGCCTCAGTGAACAGGGTGCGACCCTGGATGGCCAGTTGCTCCCGGCCAGCGGCCACCTGATTCGAAACTAGGAGATCCCATGCGTCGTGCACTGCTCTTCGCTGCTGCTCTGCTTGCCCTGCCTACCAGCCAGGCAGCCGACCTTCAGCCCTTCTCCGCCAGCTACACCGCCGACTGGAAACAGCTGCCCATGAGCGGCACCGCCGAGCGCAGCCTGCAGGCTGGCGCCGACGGCGTCTGGAACCTCAATTTCAAGGCGTCGATGGTCATCGCCAGCCTGACCGAGTCCAGCACCCTGAAGGTCGATAAAGACGTCATGGTGCCGCAGACCTACAACTTCGAACGCAGCGGCCTGGGTAAATCCAAGAAGGTCGACCTGGTGTTCGACTGGTCAACCAAGTTCGTCACCGGCACCGACCGTAACGACCCGATCAAGCTGCCGATCAACCGCGGCGTGCTCGACAAGTCCACGTATCAACTGGCCTTGCAGCATGATGTGGCGGCCGGCAAGAAGAGCATGAGTTACCAGGTGGTCGACGGCGACGAGCTGGACACTTATGACTTCCGCGTCCTGGGCTCGGAAACCGTCAGCACCAAGGCCGGCCAGGTCGATGCGATCAAGGTCGAGCGCGTGCGTGACCCGACGCAAAGCAAGCGCACCACGGTGCTCTGGTTCGCCAAGGAGTGGGACTACCTGCTGGTTCGCCTGCAACAGGTCGAGACCGACGGCAAGGAGTACAACATCATGCTTCAGGACGGTACGGTCAACGGCAAGGCGGTCAAGGGCCGCTAAGCCTGAACAAAAAAGCCCCGGTTCGCGAGAGCCGGGGCTTTTTTTCGTCTTGATGAAACAGATGAAATATCTTTCACGAAACATTAAGAAACAATCAATTCTTTATATATCAACCAGTTACACAGAAACCGATGAATTTGTGTCGTAACTGATACGCGATCGGGTCTTTACTTAGCAAGCTAACAAAATCTATAAAGAAGGCCTGCGACATGTTGACGCAGTTTCCAGAATCGGGAGATCATACCATGACCGTAACAGTGACTGAACGCGACGAAGCCCACATTTCTCACGAAACCGTTGCCCACGGCATTCACATCTGGGATGTACGCCAACAGGACCAATTGGTCGGCATGTTCCACGAAGAAGCCGACGCCCAGCGCTACAAGCAAGAACTTGAAGCGCTGGAGAACAAGCAGTCGTCGTAGGCGCGCGTGCTGCCGGAATGCCGGACCACCGCGACCGGCTGCGTTAGCAGTCGTGAATTTTCAGCGTCTCCGAGATTTTGCGAGCGCTTCGCACTCGGTCGCGGGCAAAGCGCGCTCCTACAAGGGGCAGCGCTTGCCGTGTGGCGGTGTTACCACATCAAATCGTCAGGAATCTGATAAGCCGCATACGGATCATCGGCATCCGGCGCTTCGGTCGGGGTGTTGAGCAAAACGATGCGGCGCGGATCGCGCTCCTGGATCTTCAGCGCAGGTTCGCGCGGGATGATCTCGTAGCCGCCACCATGGTGCACGATGGCCAGTGAGCCGCTGCTGAGCTTGTTGCGCACCAGGGTGTTGACCGGGATACGCTTGACCTTCTTGTCGTCGACAAAGTTGTAATAGTCTTCGGTGGTCAGCTTGGGCAGCCGCGAGACTTCGATCAGTTGCTTGATCTGCGCGGCACGGGCCTTGGCCTCGACCTTTTCCTGCTGCTGGCGATTAAGCTCCTGATCGCGCCTGGCCTTCTCGGCCATGGCGTCCTGGGCTGCGCGCTTTTGCGAGTCGTCGGCCTCGATCTGGCCTTTATGCACCAGACGCTGCTCTTTCTGTTTGGCTTTGCCGACCTGTTTGGCCTGCTTTTCATTGACCAGACCTGCCTTGAGCAACTGGTCGCGTAGGGAAAGGCTCATTGTCTACTCGCTTATTCGATTTCACGCACTCAGCCACAACGGGCCGGGTTCTTTTCCTGACGTTTGGCTTCGCCCCACAGGGCATCGAGTTCTTCCAGGCTACAGGCTTGGAGCGCTCGCCCCTGTTGCCGTACCGCCGCCTCGATAAAACGAAAGCGTCGGTCGAACTTGCCGTTTGCCGAGCGTAGCGCAGTTTCCGGGTCGACTTTAAGGTGGCGCGCCAGGTTGACCACTGAAAACAGCAAATCACCGATTTCTTCGGCCACCTGAGCGGTCTCGCCGTCGGCCATGGCCTCCAGCACTTCATCGAGCTCTTCACGGACTTTATCGACCACCGGCAACGCTGCCGGCCAGTCAAAACCCACCTGGGCTGCACGCTTTTGCAGCTTGCCGGCCCGCGACAATGCCGGCAAGGCCACTGGCACATCGTCGAGCAACGACAACTGCTCAGGCACCTGCGCCTGTTCTGCGCGCTCTTCAGCCTTGATCTCGTCCCAACGCCGATTGACCTCACTTTCGCTCAGTTGCGGCGTTTCCAGCGGTGCATACAGCTCGCCGGTGGGAAACACATGCGGATGGCGGCGCAACAGTTTGCGAGTGATGCCATCGACTACCGCATCGAACTCGAAGCGCCCTTCTTCCTTGGCCAACTGGGCATAAAACACCACCTGAAACAACAGATCGCCCAGCTCACCCTGCAGATGGGCAAAATCGGCGCGCTCGATGGTATCAGCCACTTCGTAGGCCTCCTCCAGCGTGTGCGGCACGATACTGGCGTACGTCTGTTTCAGATCCCACGGGCACCCGTACTGCGGATCACGCAGCCGGGCCATCAGGTTCAGCAGGTCTTCAACGCTATACATAAAGGCTTCCTTCGGTCGTAGGACCGGCTTTAGCCGGGAAAGCAGACGCTACCATTCGCGTCGTAGCGTTCGCGGCTAAAGCCGCTCCTACGGATGTCGAGCAGCGTGCATATCATGACGTCTTGTTACGCCGCGTCTCGATAATGTTCGGCAACTGGGCAATGCGCCCCAGCAGCCGGCCCAGTGCGTCGAGACCCGGAATCTCGATGGTCAGCGACATGAGCGCCGTGTTGTCTTCCTTGTTCGAGCGGGTATTGACCGCCAGTACGTTGATGCGCTCGTTCAGCAGCACCTGGGTGACGTCACGCAGCAAGCCGGAGCGGTCGTAGGCACGAATGATGATGTCCACCGGGTAGGTGAGCACCGGCGCCGGGCCCCAGCTGACCTGGATGATGCGCTCAGGCTCGCGCCCGCCCAGCTGCAACACCGAGGCGCAGTCCTGACGGTGAATGGTCACGCCACGGCCTTGGGTGATGTAGCCGACAATCGCATCGCCCGGCACCGGCTGGCAGCAACCGGCGATCTGCGTCAACAGGTTGCCCACGCCCTGAATCTGGATATCGCCACGCTTGCCCGGCCGGTAGCCGATGGCCTTGCGCGGGATCAGCTCGACCTCGTTGAGGCGTTCGGGCTCGACCTGCTGCTGCGCCAGGTTGACCAGTTGGGTCAGGCGCAAATCGCCTGCCCCGAGGGCGGCGAACAGATCTTCGGCGGTCTTGTAGTTGGCCTTGTCAGCCAGCTTGTCGAAGTCGACCTGGCCCAGCGCCACGCGGGCCAGCTCGCGTTCGAGCAAGGTCTTGCCCGCCGCCACGTTCTGGTCGCGTGCCTGCAGCTTGAACCAGTGAACGATCTTGGCCCGCGCCCGCGAGGTGGTGATGTAGCCCAGGTTGGAGTTCAGCCAGTCGCGGCTCGGCGTGCCGTGCTTGCTGGTGATGATCTCGACCTGCTCGCCGGTCTGCAGGCTGTAGTTGAGCGGCACGATGCGCCCGTTGATCTTGGCGCCCCGGCAGTTGTGGCCAATCTCGGTGTGTACCCGGTAAGCGAAGTCCAGCGGCGTCGAGCCTTTGGGCAGGTCGATGGCGTGACCGTCCGGGGTGAATACATAGACCCGGTCGGGTTCGATATCGACGCGCAGCTGTTCGGCCAGACCACCGATATCACCGAGTTCTTCGTGCCATTCCAGCACCTGGCGCAACCACGAGATTTTCTCTTCGTAGTGGTTGGAGCCCGATTTGACGTCGGTGCCCTTGTAGCGCCAGTGCGCGCAAACACCCAGCTCGGCCTCTTCGTGCATGGCGTGGGTGCGGATCTGCACCTCCAGCACCTTGCCTTCCGGGCCGATGACCGCAGTGTGCAGCGAGCGGTAGCCGTTTTCCTTGGGGTTGGCGATGTAGTCGTCGAACTCCTTGGGAATGTGCCGCCACAGCGTGTGCACGATGCCCAGCGCGGTGTAGCAGTCGCGCATTTCCGGCACCAGCACGCGCACCGCACGCACATCGTAGATCTGGCTGAACGCCAGGCCCTTGCGCTGCATTTTGCGCCAGATCGAATAGATATGTTTCGCCCGGCCACTGATATCGGCCTTGACGCCGGTGGCCAGCAACTCGCCTTCAAGCTGGCTCATCACGTCATTGATGAAGCGCTCGCGGTCCAGACGCCGCTCGTGCAACAGCTTGGCGATCTGCTTGTACTGCTCAGGCTCAAGGTAGCGGAAAGACAAGTCTTCCAGCTCCCACTTGATATGACCGATGCCCAGGCGGTGCGCCAGCGGCGCATAGATATCGAAGACTTCGCGGGCGACGCGGTTGCGCTTTTCTTCGTCGGTGTTCTTCACCGCACGAATCGCGCAGGTGCGCTCGGCCAGCTTGATCAGCGCGACACGCACATCGTCGACCATGGCCACCAGCATCTTGCGCAGGTTCTCGACCTGCGTCTGGCTGCCCAGCACCAGCGACTGGCGCGGGCTGAGGCTGGCGCTGATGGCGGCCATGCGCAGCACGCCGTCGATCAGCTTGGCGACCGTGGCGCCGAAACGCTCTTCGACCTGCGCCAGAGGAATGACCCCTTCGCGCACGCCGCGATAAATGACCGCGGCGATCAGGGTGTCCTGATCGAGCTTGAGATCCGCCAGAATCTCGGCGATTTCCAGGCCCGTCTGGAAGCTGGACGTACCGTCAGCCCAGTCGTTGGCGGTGACTTTTTCCTGCTGCTCGGCTTGCCGGGCGAATTCGCAGGCCGCTTTCATGGCCTCGCGATCCAGAATCAGATCGACGCTGACGATATGATCAAGCCATGCGTCGAGATTGATACTGCCGTCGGTGTTGACCGGCTGGTGTGCTCTCACCTGTACCATGCATTACCTTCCCTACGGCGCGATGAATGGCGCCGACAGTCGCCTGCCTTCTTGCGCGAATGCCACTTGCGGGGCCCACAAGCACCGGCATTCGCGGGCCGGTCGGATTAAACGAGATTCCCTGTCAGCAAAGGTTCGATCCTCTGAACCGCTGCTCACTCACTCATTTCGAATAAAGCCATCGCCTCGACATGCGCCGTCTGCGGAAACATGTCGAGGATTCCGGCGCGTTTTAACCGGTAGCCCTGCCTGACCAGCTCGACCGTGTCGCGGGCCAGGGTTGCCGGGTTACATGACACATATAATAAACGCCGGGCGCCTGACTGGCCGATCTGGCGTACCACTTCAAAAGCGCCGTCGCGCGGCGGGTCCAAGAGTACCGCAGAAAATCCTTCTACAGAGCCACCCACCTGAGCCAGCGACCCGGAAAGATCGGCCTGCCGGAACGTCACGTTCTCAAGCCCGTTGGCCTGGGCATTGAGCCCTGCACGGTCGACCATCACTTGCACACCTTCGATCGCCACCACTTCACGCACGCTGCCTGCCAGCGGCAAGGCAAAGTTGCCAAGGCCGCAAAACAGGTCCATCACCCGCTCGTGCGGTTGTGGCGCCAGCCAGCTCAAGGCTTGCTCGATCATGGCGGTGTTGACCACGGCGTTGACCTGAATGAAATCTCCCGGCCGCCAGGCCAGGCTCAGGTTCCAGGGTTCCAGCCGGTAGCCGAGCGAATCACTGGCATTGGCAGGATACGGCTCACCGTCGCCGTGCAACCAGAGCTGCGCCTCATGCTGCTTGCAAAAGTCATGCAGGATTGCCAGGTCAGGCTCGGACAAGGGCGCGGTATGGCGCAGCAACAAGGCCTTTGACGTGCCGCTGAACAGCTCGACATGCCCTAACGCCTGGGGTTTGCCGAGGCGGGCGAGCAGCTCCGGCAATTGTTCCATCAGCGGTTGCAGCTCGGGCACCAGCACCGGGCAATGGCCGATAGCGACAATATCCTGACTGGCTGCTGCGCGAAAACCGATGTCCAGGCGTCGAGCCTTCTGGTCCCAGCGCACCGCGACACGCGCCCGGCGCCGGTAGCCCAGCTCGGGACCGACCAGCGGCGCGGCCCATTGTTCGGGCGCCACGTGGGCGACGCGCTGCAACTGCTCGGCGAGCATCTCTTGCTTGAGCGTCAATTGTTGGGCGTGGGGCATGTGTTGCACGCTGCAACCACCGCAGCGGCCAAAATACTCACAGGCAGCCGGCCGGCGCGACTCACTGGCCTTCAACACCCGCTCGGTGCGCGCCTCGACCACCTTGCCGCGGGCATTGAGCACCCGCGCCTCCACCTCTTCACCGGCCAGGCTGCCGGCGACGAACCAGGTGCGGCCCTCGACGAAACCGATACCACGGCCGTCGCTGGCCAGGCGCTCGATGACCAGACGCTGTTTCTTGCCGACCGGCACTTGCGTGGTTTTCACGCCACCGGCGGGCTGAAAGCGCAGCCCTCGTACTTGTTTGGCCATCAGTTGGGTGCGTCGTAGACGCCGGTCGACAGGTAGCGGTCGCCGCGGTCACAGATAATGGCGACGATCACAGCGTTCTCGACTTCACGGGACAGGCGCAGCATGCCGGCCACGGCACCGCCGGACGACACACCACAGAAAATGCCCTCTTCACGAGCCAGACGACGCATCACGTCCTCGGCCTCGGTCTGGCCCATATCGATGATCCGGTCGATACGATCGGACTCATAGATACGCGGCAAGTACTCTTCAGGCCAGCGGCGGATACCCGGAATGGCAGCGCCTTCCATCGGTTGCAGGCCGACGATCTGTACAGCCGGATTCTGCTCCTTGAGGTAGCGCGAAGTCCCCATGATCGTGCCGGTGGTGCCCATCGAGCTGACGAAATGGGTAATGGTACCGGCGGTCTGCTGCCAGAGTTCCGGGCCGGTGCTGGTGTAGTGCGCCTCGGGATTGTCGCCGTTGGCGAACTGGTCCAGCACCTTGCCACGGCCTTCGGCCTGCATGCGCTCGGCCAGGTCGCGGGCACCTTCCATGCCCTCGTCCTTGCTGACCAGAATCAGTTCGGCGCCATAGGCAGTCATCGCCGCCTTGCGCTCGGCACTGGAGTTGTCCGGCATGATCAGGATCATCCGGTAGCCTTTGATGGCCGCCACCATCGCCAGGGCGATGCCGGTGTTGCCGGAAGTGGCTTCGATCAGCGTGTCACCGGGCTGGATCTGACCGCGCAGTTCGGCGCGGTTGATCATCGACAGCGCCGGACGGTCCTTGACCGAGCCTGCCGGGTTGTTACCTTCGAGCTTCAACAGGAGGGTATTGCTGGTGTTGCCACCGATACGCTGCAGGCGCACCAGTGGTGTGTTGCCGACGTGATCGGCAATGGTCGGATACTGCAGGGTCATGGCGTCTTCGCAATCCAGACTGCGGGGGCGCCTATCATAACGGCAAACGCCCAAAGCCCATATCACGCAAAGTGAGGCACTTATCACCAAATGGAATAAGTGACTGACATCATTGTGATCAGCCCATGGCTCTGTGGGGCCCGCCAGGCTGTAACATGCGCTCATTGAATGGCTACACTGCCTGTGCCGTACGTCTGTTTTCTGACAGAGTTCCACCCTGACCTGCCGCCGGAGAACGCGTGTGCTGACCAAGCTGGGTATCAAAAGTCGGGTCCTGTTGCTGACCATCCTGCCCACCAGCCTCATGGCACTGGTATTGGGTGGCTACTTCACCTGGATGCAGCTGTATGAACTGCAAAACCAGTTGCTGGCCCGTGGCGAGATGATCACCCGCCAACTGGTGCCGCTGGCCGCCCCGGCGCTGGGCCGCAAAGACAAGGCGGTGCTCAGCCGCATTGCCACCCAGACCCTGGAAGAGGACGACGTACGCTCAGTGACCTTTCTGGACGCGGAGCGCACGGTGCTGGCTCACGCCGGCCCCAGCATGATCAACCCGCCGCCCACCGGCCAGGGCACGCAACTGGTCAACAGCACCGGCAGCGACGCCACCCGTTACCTGCTGCCGGTGTTCGGCAACCAGCGCCACCTGACCGGCGCGCTCATTCCCGACGAAGCCGACCGCCTGCTGGGATGGGTGGAGCTGGAGATTTCCCATAACGGCACACTGCTGCGCGGCTACCGCAGTCTGTTTGCCAGCATGCTGCTGATTCTTACCGGTCTTGCGATCACCGCCGTGCTGGCGCTGCGCATGAGCCGCAGCATCAATCAGCCCTTGGGGCGCATCCGCCAAGCGGTCAGCCAGCTCAAGGAAGGCCATCTCGAAACCCGCCTGCCACCGCTGGGCAGCCAGGAGCTGGATGAACTGGGCTCGGGCATCAACCGCATGGCCTCGACCCTGCAAAATGCTCAGGAAGAATTGCAGAACAGCATCGACCAGGCCACCGAAGATGTACGCCAGAATCTGGAAACCATCGAAATCCAGAACATCGAGCTGGACCTTGCGCGCAAAGAAGCGCTGGAGGCCAGCCGCATCAAGTCGGAGTTTCTGGCCAACATGAGCCATGAAATCCGCACGCCGCTCAACGGCATTCTCGGCTTCACTCACTTATTGCAGAAAAGCGAGCTGACGCCACGCCAGAACGACTATCTCAACACCATCGAGAAATCCGCCGACAGCCTGCTGAGCATCATCAACGAGATTCTCGACTTCTCGAAGATCGAGGCCGGCAAGCTGGTGCTCGACAGCATTCCGTTCAACCTGCGCGACCTGTTGCAGGACACCCTGACCATCCTTGCCCCGGCCGCCCACGCCAAAGAGCTGGAACTGGTCAGCCTGGTGTACCGCGACACGCCACTGGCGCTGACCGGCGACCCGCTGCGGCTCAAGCAGATCCTTACCAACCTGGTCAGCAATGCGATCAAGTTCACCCGCGAAGGCACCATCGTCGCCCGCGCCATGGTCGAGGAAGAAACCGAAGACACCGCGCAATTGCGCATCAGCGTGCAAGACACCGGCATCGGCCTGTCCAGTCAGGATGTGCGGGCGTTGTTCCAGGCGTTCAGCCAGGCCGATAACTCGTTGTCGCGCCAGCCGGGCGGCACCGGTCTGGGGCTGGTGATTTCCAAGCGCCTGATCGAACAGATGGGCGGCGAAATCGGCGTCGACAGCACGCCGGGCGTCGGCTCGGAGTTCTGGATCAGCCTGAAACTGCCCAAGGCCCGCGACGACGCCGAAGACCCGGTGGTGCATCCGTTGCAGGATGTGCGCGTGGCGGTCATGGAGCGGCATGAACTGGCGCGTCAGGCGTTGGAGCATCAGCTTGAAGACTGTGGCCTGGAGCCTCTGGTGTTCAAGAATCTGGAAAGCCTGATCAATGGCGTGACCGCCGCCCACCAGACCCCGACCGCGATCGAACTGGCCGTGCTTGGCGTGACCAGCTACGACATTCCGCCGGAGCGGCTGCGCCAGCATATCTGGGATCTGGAAAATCTCGGCTGCAAGGTGCTGGTGCTGTGCCCGACCACCGAGCAATCGGCCTTTCAGGTCTCGGTACCGGACGTTTTCAGCCAACTGCAGGCCAAACCTGCCTGTAACCGCAAGCTGCACCGCGCGTTGTCAGAGCTGATCGCCCCTAAAGTGGTGCGCACCGACATCAGCCTGCCACTGCCCAGCCGCGCGCCGCGCATCCTCTGCGTGGACGACAATCCGGCTAACCTGCTGCTGGTACAAACCCTGCTCGAAGACATGGGCAGCATCGTGGCGGCGGTCGACAGCGGCTATGCCGCCGTGCAGGCGGTGCAGAGCGACACCTTCGATCTGGTGCTGATGGATGTGCAGATGCCGGGTATGGACGGGCGTCAGGCCACCGAAGCGATTCGTGACTGGGAGGCGCAACGGCAAAGCAGCCCGATGCCGATCGTCGCCCTCACCGCTCACGCCATGGCCAACGAAAAACGTTCGTTGCTGCAAAGCGGCATGGACGACTACATGACCAAGCCGATCGGCGAGCGGCAACTGGCGCAAGTGGTGCTCAAGTGGACCGGCCTGGCCCTGCGCACCGCGCAGCCTGAAAGCCCGGCCGACAAGAGTGACAGCCATCTGGGCCCGCTGGTGCTCGACCACGAGGAAGGCTTGCGCCTGGCCGCCGGCAAACCGGACCTTGCCGCCGACATGCTGGCCATGCTGCTGGCCGCGCTGGACTCGGACCGCGAAGCCATCCGCGCCGCCCGCGCCGCCACTGACATCCAGGCCCTGATCGAACGCATCCACCGCCTGCACGGCGCGACCCGTTACTGCGGCGTACCGCAACTGCGCGCCGCCTGCCAGCGTGCCGAAACCCTGCTCAAACAGGATGCCCCGCAAGCCGACCAGGCACTCAACGACCTGGACAAAGCCATCACCCGCCTGGCCACCGAAGCCCGCGTCACCGCTTAGGGCAGCGGCAAGTTGTACGGCGTGCGGCTTATAGCTTGCAGCTTGCAGCGGCCCCTGCGTGGTAAGATGGCCGGCATTTTGGAGGACCCATGGCCGAACACGATTTCCGTTACAGCATGCTTAACCCGCAACACACCCTGACCGAGTGCCGCACGCTGGCACCGGGTCGCTATCAGGTCACCGGCAACGGCGGCTCGATCCACGAAGGCGATCAATTGCTGGTCACCCTCAAGGGCAGCAAGACGTTGTATATGCGCCTGTCGGTTGAAAAAGTCCGTCACCTGATTAACCCGCCCGGTCAATGGGTCGCGGTGGCCAAGGGGCCGGTGTTCGACGAACTGGCGATTCATGAATGGAAGGTCAATTGCGACAGCTGCAACAGCGAGCTGACGTTCGAGTTTTCGGTCGAAAGCAAACTGGGCATCAAGGCGCAGAAACCTGCCGCCGTGGCGCGCATTGCCGAGCTGGGCTGGAAAACCGAAGGCGACAAACACCTGTGCCGCAAATGCCAGGTGCAACCGGCATGAAACACCTCGCCGCAACCGGCCTGATCGGCGCCTTGCTGCTGGCCGGTTGTGCCAGCCAGCCGGCAACCCAGGTCGAACTGGACAAAAGCTATGTGCTGGAGTGGATCGGTGAGCGCCCGCTGATCGACCGCAGCCGCCTGACCATGACCCTGGGCCGCGATGGCCGGGCCTACGGCAATGCCGGCTGCAACCACTGGTTCGCGACTTACACCCTGCAAGGCCAGACGCTGACCTTCGACAAGGTGGGCAAGACCCGCAAGCTGTGTGTCGAGTCGCTGATGGAGCAGGAGCAGCGTTTTCTCACGGCCCTGCCCGGCACCCGGCGCTGGGACATCTCGCCGATCCAGCAACTGCGCCTGTGGCCCGCCGAAGGCCAGCCCCTGCGGTTCTGGCCAGAATAAACGTCAGCTATCGCCGCGCAATGCCTTGATTCTCGCGATCACACCCTCGGCGCTTTGCTCGCCCAGCAACTGCTCACGCATCTTGCCCTTGTCGTCGATGATGTACGTCACAGGCAAGGCGTCAGCCGGGGGCAGTTCATAGCGCTCGGCCGGGTCCTGGGCCAGTACGGTGAACTTGATGCCCAGCGCATTGGCGGCCTTTTTCAGCTCTTCACCCTGCAGGTTGTCGAAGTTGACGCCCAGCACGGTGACCTTGCTGTCCTTGAGCTGCTCGGCCAGGCCATTGAATTCGGGGATTTCAGTCCTGCACGGGCCACACCATTCAGCCCAGTAGTTGATCACCAGCCAGTGCTTGTCGATGCGCTCGCTGGCAATTTTCTGGCCGTTCTGGTCAGTGCCCAGGTCTACGCCACACCCACTGAGCAGCATGCTGCCGACCAGTGCCATCACTGCTGCCAATCGCCTTGCCATCTGTATTTACCCTCTTTCGCCATGACCTTTACTGATGCGATGCAACCGCTGGCGACTGTCTATGTCGAACGCTTGCATGGCGCAGGTAGAATACGCGCCACCCCGTATTCGATGCGACCCACAAATGACCGATCTGACGCTTTATCACAACCCGCGCTGTTCAAAATCCCGTGCTGCGCTTGAGCTGTTGCAAGCCCGCGACCTGACACCGGAAATCGTCCTGTACCTGCAAACGCCACCGGATGCAGCGCAATTGCGCCAGTTGCTCGACAAGCTGGGCATCGCGCCGCGGCAATTGCTGCGCAGCGGCGAGGACGAGTACAAGAGCCTGAACCTGGCCGACGCAAGCCTGAGCAACGAACAACTGATCGCCGCCATGGCCGCGCACCCCAAACTCATCGAGCGGCCGATTCTGGTCGCCGGTGACCGCGCCGTGATTGGCCGGCCACCGGAAACCATTCTGGAGTTGTTAGCGTGAGTACGCCTTATATCCTGGTGCTGTTTTACAGCCGTAACGGTTCGACCAGCGAGATGGCCCGGCAGATCGCCCGCGGCATCGAGATGGGCGGCATGGAAGCACGACTGCGCACGGTGCCGGCGATTTCGGCCGACTGCGAAGCCACCGCGCCGGCCATTCCCGACAGCGGCGCGCCTTACGCCAGCCTCGATGACCTCAAGCACTGCCACGGCCTGGCGCTGGGCAGCCCGACGCGCTTCGGCAACATGGCCGCCCCGCTCAAGTACTTTCTCGACGGCACCAGCAACCTGTGGCTGACCGGCGCACTGGTGGGCAAGCCTGCTTGCGTGTTCACCTCCACCGCCAGCCTGCACGGCGGTCAGGAAACCACGCTGATGTCGATGCTGCTGCCATTGCTGCACCACGGCATGCTGATCACCGGCCTGCCGTACAGCGAATCCGCCCTGCTGGAAACCACCGGCGGCGGCACGCCGTATGGTGCCAGCCACCACGCCGGTGCCGACGGCAAGCGGCCGCTGGACAAACACGAGACAGACCTGTGCCGCGCGCTGGGTCAACGCCTGGCGAAAACCGCGTTGTTGCTTGAACCGAAATAACCCTGCCGCTGGAGTACCCATGCTCGATTACAAATGGCTTCACGAGTACTGCCTGAACCGCTTCGGCTCGGCCAAGGCGCTGGAAGCCCAGTTACCTGTTCCGAAAACCACGCGCCAATTGCAGGCGATCAGCGATGATCGCTACCTGTCGACCATGGCCTTGCGGGTCTTTCGCGCAGGCCTCAAGCACAGCCTGGTGGACGCCAAGTGGCCGGCCTTCGAGCAGGTGTTCTTTGGCTTCGACCCGGAGAAGGTCGTGCTGATGGGTGCTGACCATCTGGAGCGGCTGATGCAGGATGCGCGCATCATTCGCCACCTGGGCAAGCTCAAGAGCGTGCCGCGCAATGCGCAGATGATCCTGGACCTCGCGCACGAGCATGGCAGTTTCGGCAAATTCATTGCCCAGTGGCCGGTTGAAGACATCACCGGCCTGTGGCAGTACCTGAACAAACACGGCACCCAGCTGGGCGGACTGTCGGCGCCGCGCTTTCTGCGCATGGTCGGCAAGGACACCTTCGTGCCCAGCAACGATGTGGTCGCCGCCCTCAACGCGCAGAACATTGTCGACAAGGTGCCGAGCAGCAAACGCGATCAGGCGGCGGTGCAGGCCGCCTTCAACCAGTGGCAGGCCGAAAGCGGCAGGCCGCTGTGTCAGCTTTCAGCGATGCTGGCGTTTACCGTCAACCACTAAATGTTCACCACATTGACGAAGCGCGATGCCGCGCTTTCGTCCATGCGCAGGCTGGTGAAGTCGAACAGGTTACGGTCGGCCAGTTGCGAAGGCTGAACGTTCTGCAACGCGCGGAAAATACTCTCGGTACGCCCCGGCGTCTTGCGCTCCCAGTCGATCAGCATGTCCTTGACCACCTGGCGCTGCAGGTTTTCCTGCGAGCCGCACAGGTTGCACGGAATGATCGGGAAGCCCTTCAAGTCCGAATAGGCCTGAATGTCTTTCTCGTGGCAGTAGGCCAATGGGCGAATCACCACGTTGCGGCCGTCGTCGGAGCGCAGCTTGGGCGGCATGGCCTTGAGCGAACCGTTGAAGAACATGTTCAGGAAGAACGTTTCGACGATGTCGTCACGGTGATGCCCCAGCGCCATCTTGGTCGCGCCGATTTCATCGGCAAAGGTGTACAGCGTGCCGCGACGCAGGCGTGAGCACAGCGAGCACGTGGTCTTGCCCTCGGGAATCAGTTCCTTGACCACCGAATAGGTGTCTTTCTCGACGATGTGGTACTCGACCCCCAGGTTTTTCAGATAAGCCGGCAGCACCTCTTCAGGAAAGCCGGGCTGCTTCTGGTCCATGTTGACGGCCACGATGTCGAACTTGATCGGCGCCACCTTCTGCAGGTGCATCAGCACATCGAGCATGGTGTAGCTGTCCTTGCCGCCGGACAGGCAGACCATGACCTTGTCGCCGTCCTCGATCATGTTGTAATCGCTGACAGCCTCGCCGGCCAGCCGACGCAGGCGTTTCTGCAGTTTGTTCTGATTGACTGAAAGAGTGCCCATGGTGCTGGTGGTATCCGCTGCAAGGTGTCGACAAGTGGCCTGGAAAAGAGAACTTTGAGCAAGACCGCTGAAAGGGCCGCTATTTTACCCACAACCTCGGCATCATTGAACATGCTGTGGCATGGGGTATTAGCCGCGCCGCTCCCATTGCCAAACGCTCTAAGCCCGCGCCGCCGTGGGCAAGGCCGTTTCCTATACTGCCAAGTGAGGGTCGCACGCCGACAACCGGTGGCGCCCTGCCTCTATCTCCGGCGGCGGTCATCCGCCACACCTTGCCGGGATATGTCTTGCACACTGATCAGGAGTGACCCTGTGATCAATCATGTCTGGGGCTTGTTCACCCACCCGGAACGCGAATGGCAGCAGATTCGCCAGGAAGACGAGAGTATTCGTCATACCTACCTCACCCATACCTTGCTGCTGGCAGCCATTGCGCCACTGTGCGCCTACATCGGTACCACCCAGATCGGCTGGGTGATCGGCGAACGCGCGCCGATGATGCTCTCCCACGGCAACGCCTTGGGCATGGCCTTCATGTCCTACCTGGCCCTGTTGGCCGGCGTGGCGACCATGGGCGGCTTTATTCACTGGATGGCGCGCACCTATGGCGCCGACCCTAGCCTGGCGCGCTGCATCGCCTTTGCCACCTATACCGCCACACCGCTGTTCATCGGCGGCCTGACGGCGCTTTACCCGCACCTGTGGCTGGGCCTGATAGCCGGCACGGCGGCGATCAGCTACACGGTGTACTTGCTGTACACCGGGCTGCCGCCGTTCATGAATGTCTCATCCGAAGAGGGTTTCATGTTCTCCAGCGCCGTTCTTTCGGTCGGCCTGGTGGTACTGGTCGCGATCATGGCCTTCACCGTGGTCTTGTGGGGGCTGGGCGTCAGCCCTCAATACACGGGTTGAGGCAGGCAGAGATGCGGGTTTCCAGCGCATGAGCGCCTTCGGCATAATGGGCGCTTCTGGAGAGTTGTCACGCATGCCCGAGCTACTGAAGTCCCGAGTCGAAACCTGTTACCAACAAGCCGAAGCTTTCTTCAAGCGCCCGTTCAAACGTCCCGTGGTCAGTTTCAAGCTGCGCGGCCAGAAGGCCGGCGTCGCCCACCTGCAGGAGAACAAGCTGCGCTTCAATCCGCAGCTGTACCTGGAGAACAGCGAAGATTTTCTGTACCAGACCGTCCCGCACGAAGTCGCCCACCTGATTGCCCATCAACTGTTCGGCGCCAGCATCCAGCCGCATGGCGAAGAGTGGCAGTTGATCATGCGCGGCGTGTACCAGCTGGCGCCCAACCGTTGCCACACCTATGCCGTACAACGACGCAAGGCAACCCGCTACATCTATCACTGCCCGTGCCCCGACAGCGATTTTGCGTTCACCGCGCAGCGTCACCGGCTGGTCGCTCAGGGCCGGCGCTACCTGTGCCGGCGCTGCAAGCAGGCGCTGGTCTTCAGCGGCACTGTCCGCGTCGAATAAAACCAGATGCCCTGAACGAAAAAACCCATCCGAAGATGGGTTTTTTCTGTCTGGGAAGTATCAGACCACAGGCTTGGTGGTGCTCACCGGAGCCGGGCCTTCAGCAACACCCAGGTCGTCTTCGTGGCGGGTTTCAACGATGGACGAGCCACCGGAAGCCAGCTCGGACTGCAGCTTGTCAGTGTCCAGCTCGCCGACCCACTTGGCCACAACCACGGTGGCAACGGCGTTACCGACCAGGTTGGTCAGGGCGCGGGCTTCGGACATGAAGCGGTCGATACCCAGGATCAGCGCCAGACCGGCAACCGGCAGGTGGCCTACGGCCGACAGGGTTGCAGCCAGAACGATGAAGCCGCTACCGGTCACGCCAGCAGCACCTTTGGAGGACAGCAGCAGCACCAGCAGCAGGGTGATCTGGTGGGTGATGTCCATGTGGGTGTTGGTCGCCTGGGCGATGAACACGGCGGCCATGGTCAGGTAGATCGAGGTACCGTCGAGGTTGAACGAGTAACCGGTCGGGATCACCAGACCCACTACCGATTTCTGTGCACCCAGGCGCTCCATCTTGATCAGCATGCGAGGCAGGGCCGATTCCGACGAGGAAGTACCCAGTACGATCATCAGCTCTTCACGGATGTAACGCACCAGCTTCAGTACGCTGAAACCGTGAGCGCGGCAGATGGCGCCCAGCACCAGCACCACGAACAGTACGCAGGTGATGTAGAAGCAGATCATCAACTGGCCCAGCTGCACCAGCGAGCTGACACCGTAGGCACCGATGGTGAAGGCCATGGCACCGAAGGCACCGATCGGGGCGAGCTTCATGATCATGTTGATGATGTTGAACATCACATGGGCAAAGCGATCGATGAAGTCCAGCACCGGACGACCGTAGGAACCCAGGCGATGCAGGGCGAAGCCGAAGATCACCGAGAACATCAGCACTTGCAGGATGTCACCGGTGGCGAAGGCGCCAACGATGGTGTTCGGAATCACGTTGAGGATAAAGCCGACGATGCTCTGGTCTTTACTGGCCGTTACATAAGCCGCGATCTTGGAGGCATCGAGGGTGCTGACGTCGATGTTCATGCCGGCGCCCGGCTGAACGACGTTGACCACGACCAGGCCGATGATCAGGGCCAGGGTGGACACGATTTCGAAGTACAGCAGCGCGTAACCACCGGTCTTGCCGACCGACTTCATGTTCTGCATGCCGGCGATGCCGCTGACAACGGTACAGAAGATGATGGGGGCGATGACCATTTTGATCAGCTTGATGAATCCGTCGCCCAGCGGCTTGAGGGCCTTGCCGGTGTCAGGATAGAAGTGACCGATGAGAATACCGATCACGATGGCCACGATGACCTGGAAATACAGAGTTTTGTAGAAAGGCTGACGAGTCGTCATTGCAATTATCCTCAAGGGCTTCGCACGCACAGTCCGTCTGATGCTTGCGTTGCCTATAAAGCGTAACCCTCCTGCACTGGAGGGATTTGTTTTGTCGAGCTGCGCGTGGCAGACATCTGCGACTTGTATAGCAACAGCTGTGCCAGCCTTTGATTTTTTCTATAAAGCCCCACCCGGCAAGGGCCGCACTTATGAAACTAGACGTTTCTGAAGAGAGTGCGTGGCGGATTTCCGCCGTATTCGAAAAAAATCTCCTGAGGGGTGGCGGGTATCCGCCAGAATTACTCAGCCATGAAGTGAATGCGGAACAACGCGCCGCCCAGTGGCGAGTCTTCCAGAGTCAGGTGGGCGTTGTAGCTTTCGATGATGTCCTTGACCACCGCCAGGCCAATGCCCTGCCCCGGGTTTTGCCGGTCCAGCCGTTCGCCGCGCTGCAGGATGCGCGCACGCTGGTTCGGCGGTACGCCCGGGCCGTCGTCTTCGACACACAACTGGTCGCCGTCAGGGCCACTGACAAAGCTGACGCGCACTTCGCCCAGGCACAGGCGATAGGCGTTCTCCAGCAGGTTGCCGAGCATTTCCATCAGCGCCGCCTCCTCCATCGGCACCTGGCCATGGTCCGGCAGGTCGAGGCTGACCCTGACTTCCTTGTCGCGATAGACCTTCTGCAAGGTGTTGCACAGGCTTTCGACCACCGGCCGCAGCTTGACGTGATAACGCACCAGGCCGCTTTTACGCAGGCTGGCGCGCTGCAACTGATAGCCGATCTGCTGGCTCATGCGCTCGATCTGCGATTGCAGCACCCGCGCCTGCTCGACATCTTCAGGGCGCTTGGCGATGTTCTCGCTGACCCCTTGCAACACCGCCAGCGGCGTTTTCAGGCTGTGCGCAAGGTCGCCCAGCGAGTCGCGATAGCGGATGCGCTGCTCACGCTCGCTGCGCAGCAGGCGGTTGAGCGAGCCGGTCAGGCGCAGCAATTCGCTGGGGTGATCTTCGCCGAGGCTGTCGCGCTCGCCGGCTTCCACCTGGTCCAGCTCCTTGCTGACACCCTTGAGTGCGCGCAAGCCCCAGGTCAGGCCCAGCCACAACAAGCCGAGCAACACCACAAGCGCCGCACCGAAGCCCAGATAAAGCTTCTTGCGCAACTCGCCGACCGTCTCCTGATAACCGCGCAAGGACTGCACCGCGACAATGCTGAACGCCACGTTGCGACCGCCCAGCAGGCGGATTTCGACGTCATAGACGAAGAACTCCTCGCCCTCGGCATTCTTGATGCGCACGAACTTGCTGCCCTGCCCGTCATAGTACGGGTGGTAATTGATGTCTTCGGCTTCGGCCGCCAGCGAGCGCCACACCAGTTGGCCCTGACGGTTATAGATGTAGCCCAGCAGGCGACTGCCCGGCAGGTTGAACTGCTCACCGGGCAACAACGACGGCATCAACAGATGGCCGCCTTCAACACGGGCCGCAGAAATCAGCGTGGTCACGTCCGAAGCCAGGCGCTGCTCGATGGCGCCGCGCAAGGCCATGCTGAAGCCGCCTTGCAGGGCCGGCAGCATCAGCAGCATGAAAATCACGGCAAGGGTCGCTGCGCCCAGCATCAGGCGCAGGCGCAGCGAGCGGATCATGTGCAGCGCTCAGTAAACAGATAGCCCATGCCGCGCACGGTTTCGATCGGCTTGAAGGCCGCCGCCGTGTCGAGCTTGCGGCGCAAGCGGCCGACCAGTACCTCGATCACATTCGGGTCGCGCTCGTCGTCATCGGGGTACAACTGCTCCATGAGCCGCTCTTTGGGCACCACTTGCTGATGATGCAGCATGAGGTATTCAAGAATCCGGTACTCGTAGGCGGTCAGCGCCAGCGGCTGTTCCTGCAAGGTCGCCTGCTTGCGGTTGAGGTCCAGCAGCAAGGGGCCGGCGGTGATGGTCGACTGAATGAAGCCGCTGGAACGGCGCAGCAAGGCATTGAGCCGCGCTTCGAGTTCTTCGAACTGGAACGGCTTGACCACATAGTCGTCGGCACCGGCGGCCAGGCCTTCGACCTTGTCCTGCCAGTTGCCACGCGCGGTCAGCACCAGGATCGGGAAGGCCTTGCCCAGTGTGCGCAATTGACGAATCAGATCCAGCCCGCCGAGCCCCGGCAAGCCCAGGTCGATCACCGCCAGGTCATGATTGAACTGCCCGACCTGATACAACGCCTCTTCGGCATTGGCCACCGCCTCCACCACATGCCCGGCCTCGCTCAGGCGCGTGCGCAAGTGATGGCGCAACAGCGCCTCATCCTCGACCACCAACAACTTCATTCAGCTCTCCTCGATCCGTGAACGCCCATGATAACGACCTTGGGCGACGACGCTATGCCTTCACAGTAATGGCCAGGCCCTGAACTTCAACTGAACACCTGCCGTGCATCCCGATAAGCAAATCGGCTAGGCTTGGCCTTCCAGCTTACGTTGAAAAGGATTTACACATGCGCGTCTTGATTGGATTGACCCTCATGGGCCTGGCCGGACTGGCCCAGGCCGCGATCAAAACCGAGCAGGTCAATTACAAGAGTAGCGATGGCACGCAACTGGTGGCCTATTACGCTTATGACGACGCGATCAAAGGCCAGCGCCCCGGCGTGCTGGTGGTACACGAATGGTGGGGCCTGAACGACTACGCCAAGCGCCGTGCCCGCGACCTTGCAGAACTGGGCTACAGCGCCCTGGCCATCGACATGTACGGCGACGGCAAGAACACCGAACACCCCAAGGACGCCATGGCCTTCATGCAGGCGGCCCTGAAGGACAGCGAGGCGGCCAACAAGCGCTTCGATGCCGGCCTTGAGCAGTTGAGGAAACAGCCACAGACCAACCCGGACAAGATCGCCGCCATCGGCTACTGCTTCGGCGGCAAAGTCGTGCTCGATGCGGCCCGTCGCGGCGAGCCACTGGCCGGCGTGGTCAGTTTCCACGGCGCCCTGGCCGCACAAAGCCCGGCCAAACCCGGCATCAAGGTGCCGCTGCTGGTCGAGCATGGCGCCAGCGACAGCATGGTCACGCCGAAGGATGTCGCAGCCTTCAAGCAGGAAATGGACGCGGCCGGTGCCGACTATAAATTCGTCAGTATTGAAGGCGCCAAGCACGGCTTCACCAATCCTGACGCCGATCGCCTGAGCCATGGCGACCACGGCGGCCCGGACATCGGTTACAGCAAGACCGCCGACCAGAGCTCGTGGGCGGACATGCAGGCATTCTTCAAGAAGATCTTTGGCTGATGACATCCCTGCCCGACTGCTGCCCCGATCTCAAGCCGGACTGGCCGCTTCATCAGCCGTTGAAAGGGGTGGTATTGATAAGCGCCCACTTCGATCCGAAACGGCTGACGCCCGACGACTGGCAGCGTTGCCGGATCGAGCCGCCGGCCAGCATTCAGCGCTCGGTCGCCAAGCGCCAGACCGAGTTTCTTGCAGGCCGCTTGTGTGCCCGTGAAGCGTTGCGCCGGCTTGATGGGCGTGTGCAGGTGCCCGCCATCGGTGAAGACCGCGCGCCGGTCTGGCCGCCGGGCATTTGCGGCTCGATCACCCACAGCACCGGCTGGGCCGCCGCCATCGTCGCGCCGCAAACGCAATGGCGCGGCCTGGGCCTGGATGCCGAGCATGTGCTGGATGCCGAACGCGCCAGCCGCCTGGCCGGCGAAATCCTGACCGCCGACGAACTGACGCGCATGCAGGCATTGCCGGCCGATCAGGTGGCACTGTGCGTCACCCTGACCTTTTCGATCAAGGAGGCGCTGTTCAAGGCGCTTTACCCGCTGGTTGGCAAGCGCTTCTATTTCGAGGATGCGCAGGTGCTGGACTGGTCCTCCGATGGCCAGGTGCGACTGGGCCTGCTGTGCGACCTGTCTGAAGAGTGGTATCACGGCAAGCAGTTGCAGGGCCAGTTCAGCCTGCACAACGACCACCTGCTGAGCCTGGTGGCCATCGCACAGTGATTCAGCCCGGCAGCGGGCAATGCTCGCAGCGCCCGACCCATTCCACTTGATAGCTCAGGCAACAGGCGCGCCGCCGACGACGCGGCTCGCCACTTGCCTGCGGCACGTAAGTCACGCTGTTGAATAACGGATTGGCCTGCCCGTCAGCGTGCCGCGGCTGATCCAGCAACGGCCAGCCATCACGCGCAAGGATCGGGTCGATACGCTCAAGCCGCGTCAGGCAGTGCTCCAGCGTGTCGCCGGCGCTGCTCCACAGCACGGCGCGGGGCAGCTTGGCATAGGCGCTCAAGGCCTCGATGAACGGCTGCAGATTGTCATCCAGCAACCCGGCAAAACGCTGCAACGGCTTGCCGGGCACAGACGGCTCACATTGGCCTTGCCCGAGAAACCTGATGCCTTGCGGCACACCGCGCTCATCCAGCGCCAGGGCGATGTGCGGCAGCGTCAACGGCCAACGCCAGTCATGGGCGAGACTGGCCACCAGCACCGGCGGGATCAACAGCATGAAATAGTACTTGGCCCACTGCGAAACCAGCACCGGCTTGTGGCTGGCCAGCAAGTGCGGCCCATAAAGATCGTGAAGCACAACCTCCAGGCGTTCAGGCACCAATAACGAGGGCAACGCCACACTGGCAGCCTCTGCATTTTCAGCCAGTACCGTCTGGCCGAAAGGCTGCAGCGGCCCCTCGAATAATGTCTGGATCATCGGGTTACCTTTTCATTGCGACGGCAATGCACGACACATGCCAGATCACCCTTGCACATTACAAATTCTGTGATAGGGTTCGCGCCCGCAAAATTCAGCGTCAGTTCGTCGGTAAATTTAAAAAAACAGGCAAGGACAGCCCGCCCATAAGTTATGCGGGCTGAGGCCCAATCATGCACAGCTTTACTCACAACCTATCCACAGGCAGCACCGGACAGTGCGTTGAACTGATGTGCAAAACGCATTATCTTGTAGCCCCTGAGCGAAACAGACCCTAGATGTAGGGTTTGAGCCAAAAAATCACGATCACAACTCCAGGCCATATTTCAAGCCTTTTATCACGCCTGCGAGGTTGAACTTACCACCGGTTTCATAGACCAATCGCTCGCGCGAATGGTCGAGGTCGCAGAACGACCACCACGCATGTTCTGCAATAACCAGCCGGCACTCTTCAAATGATTTCCAGGCACCGGGCTTCAATCCGGTGTCTTTGATTTTTCCAAGCCGGGGAGCGGCGCCCAACCCTCCTCCAGCCGGTAGCAGCCGGCATGGTGGGCAGCAATGCCCGAACATACTTAAAGAACTGTGGAGACCCCCATGCAGACAGACACAACTCGCGAGAATCAGCCGGCCAACGCGCCGCACGCGAGCCAGGCCCAGCAGGACCTGAGCGCGACCGCACCCGGTCAATTGCGTGTGATCAAGCGTAACGGCACTGTCGTCCCGTACACCGACGACAAGATCACCGTCGCCATCACCAAGGCGTTCCTCGCAGTTGAAGGCGGTACCGCCGCCGCTTCGTCGCGCATTCATGACACCGTTGCCCGCCTGACCGAACAGGTCACTGCGACCTTCAAGCGTCGCATGCCATCGGGCGGCACTATCCACATCGAAGAAATCCAGGATCAGGTCGAACTGGCTCTGATGCGTGCCGGCGAGCAAAAGGTCGCTCGCGACTACGTCATCTACCGTGATTCGCGCGCCAAAGAGCGTGCCGGTCGCGCTGGCAGCGATACCGCCGTCAAGCCGCACCCGTCGATCCGCATCACTCGCCCCGACGGCAGCCTCGAGCCTCTGGACATGGCGCGCCTGAACACCATCGTCACCGAAGCCTGCGAAGGTCTGGCCGAAGTCGATGCGAACCTGATCCAGAACGAAACGCTGAAAAACCTCTATGACGGCGTGGCCATCAAGGACGTCAACACCGCCCTGGTGATGACCGCCCGTACCCTGGTCGAGCGCGAGCCGAACTACTCGTACGTCACCGCCCGCCTGCTGATGGACACCCTGCGTGCCGAAGCCCTGGGCTTCCTGGAAGTGGCCGAGAGCGCCACCCACCACGAGATGGTCGACCTGTACGCCAAGGCCCTGCCTGCCTACATCGCCACCGGTATCGAAAACGAGCTGCTGGACCCTGAGCTCGCCAGCTTCGACCTGGAAAAACTCGGCAAGGCCATCAACCACGAGCGTGACCAGCAGTTCACCTACCTGGGCCTGCAGACCCTTTACGACCGTTACTTCATCCACAAGGACGGCGTACGTTTCGAACTGCCGCAGATCTTCTTCATGCGCGTGGCCATGGGCCTGGCCATCGAAGAGAAGCAGCGTGAAGACCGCGCCATCGCGTTCTACAACCTGCTGTCGTCCTTCGACTACATGTCGTCGACCCCGACCCTGTTCAACGCCGGCACCCTGCGTCCACAGCTGTCGAGCTGCTACCTGACCACCGTGCCGGACGACCTGTCGGGCATCTACCACGCGATCCACGATAACGCCATGTTGTCCAAATTCGCCGGTGGCCTGGGCAACGACTGGACGCCAGTGCGCGCGCTGGGCTCTTACATCAAGGGCACCAACGGCAAATCCCAGGGCGTCGTGCCGTTCCTGAAAGTGGTCAACGACACCGCCGTTGCGGTCAACCAGGGCGGCAAGCGCAAGGGCGCTGTCTGTGCCTACCTGGAAACCTGGCACATGGACATCGAAGAGTTCATCGAGCTGCGCAAGAACACCGGTGATGACCGTCGTCGTACCCACGACATGAACACCGCCAACTGGATTCCGGACCTGTTCATGAAGCGCGTCTTCGACGACGGCCCGTGGACCCTGTTCTCGCCATCGGAAGTGCCGGACCTGCATGACCTGACCGGCAAGGCCTTCGAAGAGCGTTACGAGTATTACGAAGCCCTGAGCCAGTACCCAGGCAAGATCAAGCTGTTCAAGACCATCCAGGCCAAGGATCTGTGGCGCAAGATGCTCTCGATGCTGTTCGAAACCGGCCACCCATGGCTGACCTTCAAGGACCCGTGCAACCTGCGCAGCCCGCAGCAGCACGTGGGCGTGGTCCACAGCTCGAACCTGTGCACCGAGATCACCCTGAACACCAACAAGGACGAGATCGCAGTCTGCAACCTGGGCTCGATCAACCTGCCGAACCACATCGTCGACGGCAAGCTGGACACCGCCAAGCTCAAGCGCACCATCGATGTAGCCGTGCGCATGCTCGACAACGTGATCGACATCAACTACTACTCGGTACCGCAGGCACGTAACTCCAACCTGCGTCACCGTCCGGTCGGCCTGGGCATCATGGGCTTCCAGGACGCGCTGTACCTGCAGCACATTCCTTACGGTTCCGACGCTGCCGTGCAGTTTGCCGACGACTCGATGGAAGCGGTCAGCTACTACGCCATCCAGGCCTCCTGCGACCTGGCCGACGAGCGCGGCGCCTACGAGACGTTCCAGGGTTCGCTGTGGTCCAAAGGCATCCTGCCGCTGGACTCGCAACAACTGCTGATCGAAGCGCGTGGCCAGAAGTACATCGATGTCGACCTGAAAGAAAGCCTGGACTGGGCACCCGTCCGCGCCCGTGTACAGAAAGGCATTCGTAACTCCAACATCATGGCCATCGCACCGACCGCCACCATCGCCAACATCACTGGCGTGTCGCAGTCGATCGAACCGACCTATCAGAACCTGTACGTGAAATCGAACCTGTCGGGCGAATTCACCGTGATCAACCCGTACCTGGTACGCGACCTCAAGGCCCGCGACCTGTGGGACTCGGTCATGATCAACGACCTGAAGTACTACGACGGTTCGGTGCAGCAGATCGAGCGTATCCCGCAAGAACTGAAAGAGCTGTACGCCACCGCCTTCGAAGTTGACGCTCGCTGGATCGTCGACGCGGCCAGCCGTCGCCAGAAATGGATCGACCAGGCCCAGTCGCTGAACCTGTACATCGCCGGCGCTTCGGGCAAGAAGCTGGACGTGACCTACCGCATGGCCTGGTACCGTGGTCTGAAAACCACTTACTACCTCCGTGCCCTGGCCGCGACCAGCACCGAGAAGTCGACCATCAACACCGGCAAGCTCAACGCTGTATCGAGCGGTGGCCACGGCCCGGACGAATCGTCCATCGCCGCCCCACGCCCAAGCGAAGCAGCGCCAGCCGGTCCTGCTCCAGTGCCGAAAGCCTGTGCGATCGATGAGCCGGATTGCGAAGCCTGCCAATAAGGCCTGACTGAGCAATACCACAAGCCCCGCCTGCTTCTGTTGAAGCAGGCGGGGCTTTTTTGCGCCATGACCTATGTATTTTTGGCTACACTTGCACCTTTGTCACAGCCGAGGCCGCATCATGTCCACGCCCTCTCTGGAAACCAAAAAGGCCTACTGCGCCAAGACCCGAAAATCCAATTACGCCGCCAGCCTGCGTCTTGAAGGTTTTGATAGCAGCCCATCCGATATAGAACGGGCACGTCCTACTCGTGAGCAACTGCTTAAAACCTACCGCACCCAAAAAGCCTGATGCTTGATAAATATGGTGCCGGCCAGGACCCCTACTGTTACCCCGGCACTCAAGTGTTGCGTAACCGTCTGGGTATCGAAGACGACTCAACGCTGACACAAGCCGAGCGCGCGCTATCCGAACTGTCTGCCGACGCTATCGACTTTGCCCTTCCCCCGTACAATCTTGCCTATCTGAAAAGCCTTCACAAACGACTGTTTTCAGACCTGTATGACTGGGCCGGAGAGTTACGTACAGTCGACATTTCCAAGGCAACGACACACTTTTGCACCGTATCGCGCATCGAGCCCGAGGCCAATAAGCTGTTCGCTGCGCTGGCACGCGCAAACTGGTTCGAAGGCATGAGTCGCCCAGCACTGATAAGCGCCAGTGCAGAGTTGTTTGGCGATCTGAACATGGTGCACCCGTTTCGTGAAGGTAACGGCAGATCTCAGCGCATCCTGTTTGAGCATCTCATCGTCAATGCAGGCTATGAAATCGATTGGTGGGGGATCGAAATGGACCAGTGGATCCAGGCTAATATCAATGCCGTGGTGTGCGATTACGGTGCCATGCACGCAGTGTTCGAACGGTGCATAGGCCAACCTCTCCAATAGCGCCATTCGTCGCTTGCCAGGCAATCGATAGACCTCCGTACGCAAGCCGTAATGGCTCATCGCGAATCACCGTTTACAGCAGCCAACTCAAGGCCTGAAACCCTGATCCGGATCAGAACCTCACGCTCTTTTCGCGGTCAGAATCCTGCTGACGCACAAACACTGAGCACACTGTCACGAAACTATATGTTGTGCCTTCTATCAAAAAGAAACACAATATGGACCCTTTCGACGTAACCCCAAGTGTTTGCCCCAACGGGGAAAATCACCTTGCAGGTACGCGAAAGAAAGCCACTTTTTCAGACTGATTTTCTGAACGGTTTAAGGCAGCGCGGCGCAATATTCTGTATAATCCGCGCCCTCGATCCGGGGGTACTCATATGACCAATGGCGTACGCAAGGCCGGCTCACCGGAATCCAGCATGGATTCGAATCCCAGGTTCGCCTGCCGCTGTCAGCGTCGTAGCGTCCCGGACCACACGCACACTCTCCCGGATCCGACACCTTAGAACACCCGAGACTACTCGACACATTCCCGTTGCCAGCCGCAGCATCGCAACGCTGGCAACGCCTACTTCAAAATCCATCGGTCATCCTCAAGGTGACCCTCTCGCAGGAGATGTAACCCATGCTGAGCTGGGACGAATTCGACAAGGACGACGGCGAAGTCATCGCCGCCAAACCCAACCAGGCCGCCCAGGCCCATGAAGCGGCCATGGACCGCCTCGACAGCGCCGGTGGTGCTGCAGCCAAGGAAGCGCGCGCTGTAACCGCCGCCGACTCGGCCGCACTGGTCCGCGCCAAGCAAGCCCTGGACGCTCTGGATGTCGCTGAAGGCCTGGCTGAACTGGAAGGCGCCTCGGCCCGCGTTGCGGTCGACGAGAAGCGCATGATCAACTGCCGCGCCGACCTCAACCAGCTCGTACCCTTCAAGTACGACTGGGCCTGGCAGAAGTACCTCGATGGCTGCGCCAACCACTGGATGCCGCAAGAGGTCAACATGACCGCCGACATCGCCCTGTGGAAAGACCCTGAAGGCCTGACCGACGACGAGCGCCGCATCGTCCTGCGTAATCTGGGCTTCTTCTCCACTGCCGACTCGCTGGTTGCCAACAACCTGGTGCTGGCCGTGTACCGCCTGATCACCAACCCGGAGTGCCGCCAGTACATTCTGCGCCAGGCCTTCGAAGAAGCGATCCACACCCACGCCTACCAGTACTGCATCGAATCGCTGGCCATGGATGAAGGCGAGATCTTCAACATGTACCACGAGATTCCATCGGTCGCCAAAAAGGCAGCCTGGGGCCTGAAGTACACCCGCTCGATCTCCGACCCGGAATTCAAGACCGGCACCGTCGAGACCGACAAAGAGCTGCTGCGCAACCTGATCGCCTACTACTGCGTACTGGAAGGCATCTTCTTCTATTGCGGCTTCACCCAGATCCTGTCGATGGGTCGCCGCAACAAGATGACCGGCGTCGCCGAGCAGTTCCAGTACATCCTGCGCGACGAGTCGATGCACTTGAACTTCGGCATCGACGTGATCAACCAGATCAAGATCGAAAACCCGCACCTGTGGGATGCCGAGATGAAAGAAGAAGCCACGCAGATGATCCTGCAAGGCACCCAGCTTGAAATCGAATACGCCCGCGACACCATGCCGCGCGGCGTACTGGGCATGAACGCGGCGATGATGGAGGACTACCTCAAGTTCATCGCCAACCGCCGCCTGACCCAGATCGGTTTGAAAGAAGAGTATCCGGGCACCACCAACCCGTTCCCGTGGATGAGCGAGATCATGGACCTCAAGAAAGAGAAGAACTTCTTCGAGACCCGTGTGATCGAGTATCAGACTGGCGGGGCGCTGAGCTGGGATTGATCGGCTCGCGGTAATGAAAAAGCCAGGCGCGCAAGCGGCCTGGCTTTTTTGTGGGTCAACGCTTACCGGTCAGGGCATCACTGGCGGCGTATACGTCAGGGTCAACGAAAATACCCAGAGCATGAACATCACCAGCGGCAGGTGCACCAGCAACTGGGTGAACGTAAAGCCCACCATGTCTCGGGCCTTGATGCCCAGTACGCCCAACAGCGGCAGCATCCAGAACGGGTTGATCAGGTTCGGCAGTGCCTCGGCGGCGTTGTAGACCTGCACCGTCCAGCCCAGGTGCATTTGCAGCTCGTTCGCTGCCTGCATCACATAGGGCGCTTCGATGATCCATTTGCCACCGCCAGATGGAATGATGAATCCCAATACCGCCGAGTACATGCCCATGACCACGGCGAAATTGTCCTTGTCGGCAATCGACACGAACGCAGCAGCAATGTGATGTGACAGCGTGGCGCCATCGCTGCCGGCGGCCTTGGTGAGGATGAAGGCAATCGAGCCGTACAACGGGAACTGGATCAACACGCCGGCCACCGAAGGTACCGAACGTGACACCGCCCGCAGGAAACGCTTGGGTCGCCAGCACAGCAGCATGCCGATCAGCAGGAACAGCAGGTTGTAAGTGTTCAGGTTGGAAATCGCGAACACCGGATCCTTGGTTGAGAACTCGCGAAACACCCATACGGCCCCTAGCGCTACCACCAGCAAGGTCAGCAACGGGCTGTATTCCAGCCATTCACCGGGGCGCTGTTTAGGCGGCAAATCATCGCTTTCTTGCGACAGATCGACACCCATTTCCTGCGCGGTACGGGCCCGCTCCGGGGATGGCGCACTGGCCCAGGCGACCAGCATCGAGACCACCATCAGAATCACCGCCATCAGCATCGACTGCCAGAGGAAGATCGTCTCGGAGAAGGGAATGACGCCCGTGATGTCCAGCAAAGACTTGGGCAGACTGGCCGGGTTGGCCTGGATCTGCGCGGCGGCTGAACTCAAGCCCAGTGCCCAGGTGGCCCCGATGCCCAGATAGGCTGCGGCGCTGGCGGCGCGGTAGTCCATGCGCAGCGCTTGGCGACGGGCGATGGCACGCACCAGCAGGCTGCTGAAGATCATGCTGATTGCCCAATTGAACAACGAGCAAAACATGCTCACGAACGCGATGAAGGTGATCGCCCCTCGCGCGGTTCTGGGCAAGGCGGCCATGCGCTCGATCAAGGCAGACGCCGGCGGTGATACGGCCACCACGTAACCAGAGATAGCCACCACCGCCATCTGCATGGTGAACGGGATCAGGCTCCAGTAGCCATCGCCGAAGGCGCCGGCCACCGAGGTGATGGACGCGCCACCGGCCAGTGCACCGATGGCCACCAGTACCACTGCCAGCACGGCAAAGATGTAGGAATCGGGAAACCAGCGCTCGGACCAGTTGGACACGCTCACGGCGATCCACTCGAAGAAACCCGGCTTGGGATGGGGCTCAGTCGTATCAGTGCGTATCAAAGTATCTTGCATAGCTGTCTTCCTCTTGTGTTGGTTGGGCTGGACAGGCAGTAACTAAAAAGGATGCTTGATCTAATTGTTATGAGTGACTCGAGTACACCAACTGCGCAGCGGCGAGGTCCTCCAGGGCAGTGCCCACTGCTTTGAACACCGTGATTTGCTGCGCATCGCTGCGCCCCGGATGACGGCCCTGACACAGGCCTGCCAGATCGGCAAGTACGCGGGTGGCGGCGAATACACCGCTGTTGATCGGTTCCAGCAGGTCACCGGCCTTGAGCAACGCTTCGTCGGTATCGATGAATACGCAGGTATCGCTAAAACACGCGTCGTCGGTCTCGCGCATCTGCGGTGTGAAACCGCCGATCAGGTCCAGATGCGTGCCAGGGCGCAGCCATGCACGCTGAATCAGAGGTGCGGTCGACAAGGTCGCGCAGGTGACGATATCTACCTGGGCACAGGCCGCTTGCAGGTCGGGGGCGACTTCGGCGTCGAAGCCTTCGGCTTGCAAGCGCTCACACAGCGCCTGGGCCTGGGCCTCATTGATGTCCCACACCCAGACGCGCTCGATGGCTCGCACACTGTGATAGGCAGCAGCCAGCAAGCTGCCGACCCGGCCGGCACCGACCACCAGCAGGCTGCGGGCATCTTCACGCGCCAGTCTCGACGCTGCCAGCGCAGAGGCTGCAGCGGTGCGCCGCGAGGTAATCTCGTTGCCGTCGATCAGCGCCAGCGGCACGCCGCTGGTCGCGTCGTACAGCATGTAGGTGGAATGCAGGCCCGGCAGTTGCCGCTGCGCGTTTTCCGGGTAGACCGCCACCGTCTTGAGTCCGAAGTAGTGCGTGTTCCAGGCTGGCATCAGCAACACCGTCGCGCTGCTGCCAGCCTGTGCCGAGACATCATGGATATGCCGCAATGGCACCTGCGCAGGCGTAAGAAACGCCTCATGCAGCGCCGGGATCAATGTCTCGAAAGGCAACGCAGCGCGCGTTTGCCCAGTGTCGAAAATCAGCATTTCAGGGGTCTCCATCAAGCCTCCAGCGTCAATGCACTGGTGGGTATCGCCTGGCATGCCAGGCAGGTGTCATCGCTGTCGGGTGACTGGCCATGCAGGTGTGCGACCTGCCCTTGGGTGATACGCACGGCACAGCTCTCGCACTGGCCCACGCGACAGCCGCTGGGCAAACTCAGGCCCAGGCGTTCGGCAAAGTTGAGCAAGGGGCCATCGCTTGACGTCCAGGTATGGGTGACACCGGAGCGGGCAAAGACCACATCGAACGCCTGGCCGGGTAAAATGCTGGCCACCTGCGGCGAACGAAATGCCTCCTGATGGACGTCCATCCTCGGCGTACCCAAGGCATCCAGCGCTTCGCTAAAAGCCTTCATCATCGCCGGCGGACCGCATTGATAGATCAGCGGGCGCTGCCTGAGCAGGGCCTTGGGCACCTGGACCAGAGACATCCAGCCCTTGAACTGGTAGTCCACACCCTCACGGTCTTCGGGGCGCGGGGCGCTGTAAACATTGATCACCTGCACGCGCGGCAAGCGTTTGATCAACGCCTCGATGCGTGACTTGAAGGCGTGGGTGGCGGCGTCGCGGTTGCCGTACAGCAGCACGATCGGCGGGCCGGACTGATCGAGCGGCAAGGATTCGAGCAGGTTGAGGAATGGCGTAATGCCGATGCCACCGGCAATCAGCAACAGCGCGCGACGCCCCTCGATGGGCACGACGAAGTTCCCGGCCGGCATGCGCAGTTCGACCCGATCCCCCAAAGCCAGGCCTTGATGCACAAAGCTGGACATCAGCCCTTGCACCGGTTTGCCCTCTTCATCCTTGCCCACGGCATGGCGCACCGCAATGCTGTAGCCGCGTCGCCCGGCCAGTCGGGCCGGACCGGTCAGCGAATAGGAGCGCAACAGCGGACCCTCGGGCGTCTGCACTTGCAAGGTCAAGTGCTGGCCGGGCAAAAAGTCAGGTACCTGGCCACCGTCCTCGGTCTCGAAATGCACACCCATGACATCGCGTGCCTCAAGCACGAGCGCGCTGACGACAAAGGTGCGAAAACCTTCCCAGCGCCGCAACTGGTCGGGTTGTTGCGGATCGCGTATTACCTGGCAACGTGCTCCGCGCAGCGGCGATGAGCCACTGATCGGGTCCTGACGCACCTCGCTGATCAGCGCATTGAAGTTGCTGCCCAGATTGCCAATGGGCAGCTCACCCTGCCCCATCACTTCGCAGGCCTGCCACCAACCGTGCTCGCCCAGTACCACGGCCGGATGCAGGTTGGCACTGATACGCGCAGTGAAACGTGCCTGGCCCTGTGGCGTACTGAGGAGCACTCGGTCGCCGTTATCGATACCACGCTCACCGGCCAGTTGCGGGGATATTTCCAGTACCGGCTGCGGCGCCTTCTTGCGCAGCGAAGCAAGGCTGCGATGCTGGCTATGGCAGTAATAACCGTTCTTGGCTGAGCTGAGCAGCAACGGAAAGGCCGCCTCCAGCACAGGATTTTCCTGCCCTTCGAGGGGGCGCGGCAACGGCGCATAACCATGCTGCAACAACCGTTCCGAGTAGAGTTCCACCAGCCCGCTGGGCGTATTGAACGCTTTACCGCGCAGGCGCTGGCTGAAGGCCCGCTCGCGATTCTCGGTCGGTACGGCAATGCCTTGCGGCCGGTTGCGCAGTTGCGCGACGCTCAAGCCGGTCGGCGCCAGCATGTGGTCCCAGCCCTTCTCCAGCGAACCGCCAAAGAAGTGTTCGCCCAACCCCAGGCGCTCGGCCAGCGCAAACACCAGTTCGCAATCGGAACGCGATTGCCCTTGGGCCGGCACCATCTGTTGGCGAAGTTGCACCCACTGCTCGGCTCGCTCGCTGGTCTCAAAGCCGATGCGCAAGCCTTCGCGCTCCCAGGGTGTGTTCATCGGCAACAGCAGGTCGGCGTAACGGACACTGGGCGATTCGAACAGGTCGCAATGCACATAGAAGTCGAGTTTTTCCAATGCCTCGCGGCCCAAGTGGGTTTCCGGCTGTGACACCAGCAGGTTGGTGCCGAACGCCATCAACGTACGAATGGCATACGGCTGCTCGTGCACAATCGCCTGGTACAGGCTACGGGCGGTGATCCAGCCCTGGCTCGGCGGCCCCAGCGGGCGCTCGCTCAACCCCAGGGCCTTGGCACGCTGCTCTGGCGCCAGCAGTTCATGACTGGCGACTGAATTGAACGGCGGCTTGTTGTACTGCCGGTTGCCGCCGCATCGATCGAAACTGCCGGTCAATGCATACAGGCATGCCATGGCCCGGTCGGTTTGCGAGGCATTTTCCTGCTGCCCGACACCGGACCAGGCATGAAAGGCCACGCGCTTGCCGCCCCCCAGTAAGGCGGCGGTGTGCTCAAGTTGCGACGGACTGATCCAGGCCAGTTGCTCGACTCGCTCAGGCGTATACGCGGCGCAAGCCTGGGCATAGGCGGCAAAGGCCGGCTGACAACGCAAACGCTGTCCGGCCTGGTCGAGCACCACAACGCTGGCGTGCAACTCAGCGCTATCCAGTTGCGCAGGCGTTGCGGTTCTGGAACAGCACACCTGACCGGCGACCCAGATCAACGCATCATCGCCTTCCAGCCCCAGATCGGCGGCACGCAGCAGCAAGCCGTTATCCTCGCGTACCAACAAGGGTCCGTTGCTGTAATGGCGAATGAACGCTTCATCGAAGTCATGACGCTGAATCAGCCGATTGGCCAGCCCCATGGCCAGGGCCAGGTCGGCGCCCGGTTTGACCCGCAGCCAGCTGTCGGCCTGGGTGGCAAGGGAGGTTTCTCGCGGGTCGACGACGACCATCCGCGCACCGGCCTGCACGCCGGCACCAATGGCTTCGGCCTGAGCCAGCCAGGTATTACTGGGGTTATGCCCCCATAGCAGAATCAGCTCGGCGTGGCGGTAATCGGCGGTGGGCATGCCGCAACCGAAAGTAAAGGCATGGGCATGGTCCTTGTGCCAGTTGCAGATCTCGGTGGCATAACAGGTATTGGGACTGCCAAACAGGCGGATGAAACGCTCGATCCAGTCGATGCTGTCAGACAGCGGCGTACCGCTGGGCGTGGTCACGGCAAACCCCACTGACTCGGCACCGTGACTATCGCGTGCCTGGCCCAGACGCAGCGCCACTTCATCCAGAGCCTGCTCCCAGGAAATCACTTTCCAGCCGGGGTCGGGATGATGTTTGGGCGTGGTGCGGCGCATGGGCTGCAGAATCCGGTCGGCACTGTAGACCAGTTCTGGCGCCGCCTTGCCCTTCAGGCACATGGCCTTGCCGTTAGGGTGTTGCGGGTCGGGTTGCACGCAAATCAGCCGGCCCTCTTCCACACGATTGAGCGTGCCGCAACGCGAGCGGCACAGGGTGCAGTAACCGGGTTTGTCCTGGAATGGGGCGCTAGTCATCTGCATCAATGCCGAGTGGTAAACATCATGGCTCGATGGTATTACTGGCTCGGATGCATTGATAATTTAAAGAATGACTGCTGGAGTATCGAAAAAACCAATGCTGCCATCGACCAAACAACTTCAGCATTTCATTGCCATCGCCGAGACGGGACAGGTATCAAAAGCGGCGCTGCGATGCCATGTGACCCAATCGTCGATGACCGCCTCGCTCAAGGCACTTGAGCAAAGCGTGGGCGCTACTCTGTTCAGCCGTCATGCCGCAGGCGTGCGCCTGACAGAGGCCGGCATACGCTTCCTGCGCCACGCCCAGCAGATAGAAACCACCCTGCGCGAAGCCGTGGCCTCGGTGACCGAACACCCCTCGCCGGTCAGCGGCCCCTTGCGCCTGGGCGTCACCGAAACCATCTCGGCCTATGTGCTTGCCCCATTGCTGGCCAGCCTTACGCATCAGTTCCCGCGCCTGGAACTGCACGTGGTGGAAATGAACCGCGAACGGATCGAAGCACAATTGAACAGTGGCGAGCTGGACCTGGCCATGTTGCTGGCCTCCAACCTGCCGCCGGGTAACCTGATGTGCCAACCGTTGGTGCGCTCGCCGCGTCAGCTATGGGGGCATCATGAACACCCTTTGATGAACGCTGACCGTGTCACTCTCGCCGATGTTGCGACGCAGCCTTATATCCTGCTCGACATGGACGAGCATGTGCGCACGGTCGAGACTTATTGGTCCAATTACCACCTGACCCTGGTCCCGCACTTTCGCACCACCTCCATCGAGGCCGTACGCAATCTGGTGGCGTGCGGGTACGGTGTCGCGATCCTCTCGGACCTGGTTTACCGACCCTGGTCACTAGACGGGCAACGTATCATTCGTCGCCCGCTGATGGACCCGATTCCCTCCATGGATGTCGGGCTGGCCTGGGCCAAGGGCCGCCCACAGGCGGCAGCATTCTTCGAGTTAAAGACGTTTTTGCAGGAATGGTTCAAGGCGCCGCATCGGAACCGGTGAGACAGCGCGTCACATGCTTGACCGCCTGATACGCCGCCAGCCCCCAAGGCCCCAACTCCCTTCCAATCCCGCTGCCCTTGCTGCCGCCCCACGACGTTTCGACGAACACCGCCTGAATCGAGTTGATCCACACGTGCCCGACCTCCAGCGCATCGGCCACTCGCTCGGCGCGGGCGATATCGTGGCTGGCCACCGTGGCGACCAGGCCAAAGCGGCTGTCGTTGGCGCGATCTATCGCTTCTTGTTCACTGCTGAAACGCTGGGTACACAGCACCGGGCCGAAGATTTCTTCGTTCCATAAACGGCTGCTGGCCGGCACGTCCTGGTACAGCGTCGGGCTGACGAACCAGCCGTCTCTTGCCAATGCGGCGCCGCCAGTCAGGCAGTGCAAACCCTCGGCATCAGCAATGGAGAAATACTCGCGCACCTTGTGCCACTGCGCCTGGCTGGTGAGTGGTCCCATGTCGATTTCTTCGGTCAGCGGATTACCGACCCGCAGCGCCGCGAACGCAGCCTGCAAGCGCGGGATCAGCGCCTCGGCGATGCCGTCCTGAATCAGCAACCGCGAGGTGGCCGAGCACATTTGCCCGGCGTTCCAGCAGATGCCGCCGACGATCCATTCCACGGCCTGATCGGGGTCGCAGTCGTCGAACACGATAAATGCCGATTTGCCGCCCAGCTCCAGGGTGACTGGCCGGCAGAATGCCGCTGCACTGCGCATCACCTGGCTGCCCACGCCGTTGCTGCCGGTGAACGACAGTTTGTCCAGACCCGGATGGTTGCTCAGCGCAGCACCCGTGTCGGCCTTGCCGCTGACGATATTCAGCACGCCGGCGGGCAAGCCGAGGCTGTCGGCGATTTCAGCGTAGGCCTGCTCGATCAGCGGGGTGACTTCCGAGGGTTTGAGCACCACGGTGCAGCCGGCCGCGAGCGCCGGGGCGAGTTTCCAGGCGCTGGTGACCAGTGGGAAATTCCACGGCACGATCAGGCCTACAACGCCCACCGGCTCCAGTCGCGTGCGGGAGCTGAAACCCGGCGCGGCCAGTTCGACGTCGCGGTGGCTGGCTTGGGTTTCGATCAGGTTGGCGTAATAGCTGAACGTTGCCACGGCGTCGTCGAGATCGACTTCAGCTTCATGGCGAGGCTTGCCGTTGTTGCGCATCTGCAAGGCGATTAAGGCTTCGCGGCGCTGGGTCAGGTGCTCGGCGAAACCGCGCAGTACAGCGGCGCGCTCGGTGACGGGGGTGTTTTTCCAGACTGGCAGCGCGGCGCGGGCGGCGGCCACGGCCTGATCGACCTGCGCGCTGCTGGCAGCGATCAGTTCGGCGAAGGGCTGGCCCAGCGCTGGATCGTAAACAGTCAGGACATCAGCGCCCTCGCCTGCCTGCCAGCGGCCGTTGATGTAGTGCGGGGTGTTCATGGTGTGGCTCCATCATAAATATTGAGTCCAGCGCAGTCCCTGGGACTAATGCCGATCAGTTAAGGCTGTTTTCACACACTCTCCGACTGTAATCGAATACGTAGGAGCGAGCGGTAGCTCGCGAAAGGGCCCGTAAAACCGCCACATTTGCTGTGAATTCACCTAAGCATTCGCGAGCTCGTGCTCGCTCCTACGAGGATTGCGTCGATAGCGGGCTCACGGGGCAAACGGTGGGGCCTGGTTGATTTCGATGATCAGCGGGCGGTCATCCGGGGCTTCGCGCAGCAGGGTTTGCAGGTGTTGGTAATCGCGGGCGCGCTCGGCCGCGCAGCCAAACCCGCGGGCTATCGCGAGAAAGTCCGGGGTATAGATGTCGACGCCCAGTGGCGTGATGTCGCGGCGTTGCATGTAGCTCTTGATCTCGCCGTAGCCCTGGTTATTCCACAGCAGCACGATGATGCCGACCTGCGCTTCTACCGCGCTGGCCAGTTCCGGCAGGGTGAACTGAATGCCGCCGTCGCCCATCAGGCTGATCACCGCCCGCGCAGGCTCGGCCAGTTTGGCGCCGATGGCGGCCGGTAGGCCGTAGCCGAGGGTGCCGTAGCCGGTGGAGGCGTTGAACCAGCGGCGCGGGCTGCTGAGCTCGACCAGGTGGTTGCCGCTGTACACCGTCTGCGTCGAGTCGCCGACAAAGCGCGCCTCGGGCAGCACTTCAAGCACGCAGTCGAACAGTTTGCGGTAGTGCGCCCAGCCGCGGAAATCCTCGGCCAGTTGCTGCTGCACCGCCGCCGTGCGTTGCACGCCAAGGCTATCGGCACTGGCCGCACGCGCCGGCAACTCAGCGAGCAAGGCGCGTATCGCCGCCGTTGCATCGCTGAGGATCGCGAGATGCGGCGCGTGGTTGCGGGTCAACTGCTCGGCATCGATATCGATGCGGATCAGCTCGCCGCCGATCCTGAAATTGCCGTCGAACACCACGTCGTAATCGGTCTCGCCCAGCTCGGTGCCGATCGCCAGCACCACATCGGCGTCCAGCGCCAGTTGTCGCACTGGCACCAGCGACTGGTTACTGCCCAGCAACAATGGATGCCCGCCCGGCAACAGGCCTTTGGCATTGATGGTCAGGGCCGTCGGTGCATCCAGTCGGGTGACCAGCTCACGGACCTCATCCATCGCGGCCACGCAACCGCCGCCGAGCAACAGCAGCGGACGCTGGGCTGCGCGCAACCGCGCAGCCGCCTTGCTGATCGCTTCAAGATCAGGCGCCGGTCGGGCGATGACCTGGCGCGGCGACAGCGTCAGGTGCTCGGCGCTAGCGGTGATGATGTCCAGCGGCAGCTCGATGTGCACCGGGCGTGGGCGCTGGCTGTCGAACACCGCAAAGGCCCGCGCCAGCACGGCGGGCAGTTCGTCGACGCTCATCAGCGTATGGCTGAAGGCACTGACGCCGGCGACCATCGCCCGCTGGTTGGGCAGCTCGTGCAGATAGCCGTTGCCCAGGCCCAGGCGGTGACGCTCGTTGACGCTGGAAATCACCAGCATCGGAATCGAGTCGGCATACGCCTGGCCCATCGCGGTGAGGATATTGGTCATGCCGGGGCCGGTGATGATGAAACACACCCCAGGCTTGCCGCTGACCCGCGCATAACCGTCGGCCATGAAGCCCGCGCCCTGTTCGTGGCGCGGCGTGACATGGCGAATGCCGCTGTCCGGCAGGCCGCGATACAGCTCGACGGTGTGCACGCCGGGAATGCCGAACACCGTGTCGACGCCCCAGGCGTGCAGTTGCTTGACCAGAAACTCTCCACAAGTGCTTCCACACGTACTCATGCCGCGCTCTCCTGTTCCAGACCGATAAAGCGCCGCACCCGCGCATCGCCTTCTTGGCGGATCGCCGCCGGGGAAGCGTCGGTGACCACGTAGCCGTTTTCCATGAACACGATGCGGTCGGAAATCGACAGGGCGAAATCCATCTCGTGGGTGACGATCAGCATGGTCATGCCTTCGGCCGCCAGATCGCCAATCACCTTGAGCACATCGCCCACCAGCTCCGGGTCCAGCGCCGAGGTCGGTTCGTCGAACAGCATGATGTCCGGCTCCATCGCCAGCGCACGAGCAATCGCCACACGCTGTTGCTGACCGCCCGACAGCTGATGCGGGTACTTGTCGGCATGCGCCAGCAACCCGACCCGGTCCAGCAACGCATGGCCCTTGCGGCGCAGCTCGGCGGTACTGGCCAGGCCGTGGTAACGCGGGGCAAGGATGACATTGTCGAGAATGGTGCGGTGCGGGAACAGGTTGAAGTTCTGGAACACCATGCCGATGCGCCCGATGCCCTGGCGGATCACCGGAGAATCGGTGCGCTTGCCGGCCTTGATGAAGTCATTGCCGAACAGCACGATCTCGCCTTGATCAATGGTTTCCAGGCTGTTGATGGTACGGATCAACGAGGTCTTGCCGGAACCGGACGGGCCGATGATCGAAATCACCTCACCGGGCCGCACCGCAAGGTCGATGCCTTTGAGCACTTCATGGTTGCCATAGCGCTTGTGAATGTTGCGCAGTTGCAAGGCGTCGGCTTGCCCCGGAACCTGCTCGCAACGCGGCTTGGCGAGGCCGGCCGGTTGACGCAAGGCTTCGGCCTGCGCGGCCTCCAGGGTTTGTGCGTTTTTGCGCGACAGGTCCAGATGACGCTCGGCCCACTGCAACAGCCAGCCGAACAGGGTGACGATCAGCACGTAATACACGGCCACCGCCGCCAGGGTTTCCAGCACCAGAAAGTTTTGCGCGTACATGCGCTGGCCGACCAGCAGCAACTCGCTGAGCGAGATCACCGAGACCAGCGAGGTGAGTTTGACGATGGTCACGTATTCGTTGGTCAGCGTCGGCAACGAGATACGAATCGCCTGCGGGATGATCACCAGCCGCTGCGCGCCCAGCCCGCGAATGCCCAGCGCCTTGGCCGCTTCGCGCTGGCCCTTGAGCACCGACAACAGGCCGCCCCGGTGAATCTCGGCCATGTACGCGGTTTCAGTCAGTACCAGCGCGATCAGGCCGGAATAAAACGGCTGCGACAGCACGCTGCCGGCGGCCGGAAACAGCTGCGGCAGGTTGTAGACAAACACCAGCAGCACCAGCAACGGGATGCTGCGAAACAGCCAGATGTACAGGCTGGCCGGCAGGCGCAACCAGGCATGCGTCGACAGCTTGGCGCTGGCCAGTACAAAGCCCAGCACCAGACCCAGAGTCCAGGACAAGGTGCTGAGCTGCACCACCGTCAGGCAGGCTTTCCAGAACGCCTGGACGGAGAACAGCGAGAAAAAATAGGCCCATTCGAATGCCATGATGACCTCGGTGTAGCAGATGGATGGCGATCAGCTCAGGGCTGGCACGTAACCTGTAGGAGCGCGCTTGCCCGCGACCGAGTGCGTAGCGCTCGCAAAGTTGTGTAAACGCCACAAATTTACGACTGC